>JAYVKA010000682.1:0-4999 GCA_043768885.1 Planctomycetota bacterium | reverse complement strand
GTTATTGGCCCTGGATGCCGACTGGATTTCGCATTTGAGTGATGAACAGGCAGGTCGTCTGGATTCGCTTTGGATTGGTTCCGAGTGGGGAGGGGTTGGAGTATTTGACGATTTGCTGCCGGGTTCTGCGTTTTTTTTGGGACGATGCACGGGCCTTCGACGATTGGGCCTGGGCCTGAACGAGTTCGACGACTATTCATTCCTGCAGAAAATGCCGGACCTTCGCGAGTTTCAGATTTCCGGAGAGACTGCCCCGGAGAGAGTCGCTGATTTGGTTGCCAATTTGAAATTCGTTCCCACGCTTGAGAGTTTTCAGATAGGGGATATTCCATCGTCTGCGATTACGATGGAACTGGCGAAGTTGCCCAATCTGAAAGTGCTGGTGCTGGTTGGGATCGATGAATTCGTACTGACCGCAGATACACTAGCGGATATGCGAAAAATGCTGGCAGGTGTTGAAATCCGGTTGCTGCCGGAACCTGGATTCAGCGATCTTCGACCGGCCGATTTGGTTGAACACCAAAAGGCAATGCTGGAACGTGTTATGAAAGAAATCAAGTTGCAGCAAGCTCGGGAAGGCGACAAACCACCTGAGGACTAAAGCAATGTGATGGACAGGTTTTTGGCAAATGGATCTTGCCAAAATTCCAGAGATTCGGGGACCACACGCAATATCCAGGCTTTCAACAAAAATTCTTCGCTGAGAACAAGTAGAATTGCTGCGGCTGAAAGCCACAGCCATGATGATTGGTCAGGGAGACTTTGGGGCGATGTCGGGAATGGGGGTGGGAATGAGAAGTGTGATTGTGTTGACGATGTACGGTGCCGCTGTTGTGTTGGTGATTATTACTGGCGTGACCGACATGAACATCGGCTATTCCGAGGCACTGCTGGTGTTTGGAGGCGCGAGTATCGCGTTGCTGGGGGGGACGATTCTGCCAGAGCGGCCAGCAATGGACCGGCGAACGGGCCTGTTCATGATTGTGATGGGAATGGTTGCGGTGATTTGGGTGTGTTGGATTCGGGATCATTTTGATTTGGCGATCCAATCGGCCTGGAGGAACAAGTACTACAAACAGTTTCAGCCACTCCCTCAGCTTGAAGTGTCTTGGCAAAAAGCGATCTGGATAATCGTCGGTGCTGCAGCCGGGATGGCAACATTGATGCATGGAATTCGAGCGGCCTGGCGAAGATTCGCGTTGCCATCGTTCACGCATCGAAAGCCGGGGATCCGGTGGTTGATTGTTTTGGCCGCGTTTCTTTATGTTTGTTATCTGATTCAGTCCCGCATCATGCGAGCTGGTGGCGACTACGCCTCGATTTTGAATGTTCAATCCGAACCTTACGTTCTGCTGGCCCTGGTGTTGATCGGGTCCGTCATCGTTCCGGCAGTGTTTTTTCTGCCACAGAGAACTCTTGTTGCCTGGCTTGGGCTGATTGCAATCAGCGCACTGGCACTTGGTCTGGAAGTTACGATGCGGCATGACTTTGACAGAATTCAGGGAATCGCCACGATTTGTCTGTTGTCCGGATTTGTGTTGACTGCGGCTTGTTTACGTCCGCGGCGCGAATCAGCCGACGAAAATACTTCAGAAAAGAATACCAGCTTCACAAAGTTGTTGGTCCCGATACTGCCTGGGGCGTTATTGATTCTGGCCGGCTGTACAACGGTTTATTGTATCGACATTGGGCAATGGGCGAAGTCGGGCAACTTGCTGCTCGCCAGCAAAGTCGCCTGGTTTCGGCGACTGGATACACAAATCGAAATTGACCAATCCTGGAGTAAGGTCATTACATTGAAAATCGGAAGCAAGGCACCGTCCAATATTCTGGAATTGGCCCTGGAGGATGTTCCATCAGGAACCGTATCGACAATATTTGTTTATGGCATGCGACCGGATATCGATATTGCGCCTGTTGAAACCGGAATGCCGCGCGGTGGAGGTGGCAGCAGGGGATTCGTGGCAGATGGCTTGAGGATTGAATCAGGAACCATATCGGAGGCCCAGGTTTGCAGAATACTTGAAACCCGCGACCTTTCGCTTGGGGAAAAGACCGAAATAGTCGGTGGAGATGAAGTAGTTGCAAGTCAAGTTGATCGAAATTCCCTGCAGCTGTTGGGAACGGCCGATTCCATAATCGAGAAGTTGAAACACCTGGATCAATGCAACTCTTTGTATTCGTTAATTCTGATCGTAACTGGCAACGATGGATGGGGTCAGCATTCCACAACGGGGCATTTGTTGCTGGAAGACATATTGAACAACGTGAAGGGCAAAAGGCTGAACTTCATGGCAAATTGTGACTTTCAGGTAGACGAAATTGTTGTTCGCGAGGAATTGCCTCAATGGGAGTCAATCAATCTGAATCTGATGCAGCAAAACTGGAATACGGGACTGAATCTGGCGATTCAAAACCAAGCCGATGCCTTTCTGGTGGTGTTTCGAAACCCGTCCGATCCGCTTTACGTTAACACGCCAGAATATGCGGCGATCATTCGGGGTGCGATTGCAACCAATGGAAAAATCGATTTCACGTTGGATTTGAAGGAACTCGCCAAGAATCCTGACCGGAATTTCGGGGACTGTTTTGAGAGATTCGATTGCGTATTGGAATCGGATGAACAGGGAAATCCGGTTTCTGTCCTTGCATTGTTCCCGGAATTTCTGAACGTTTTGGATGACAAGCAGGCGTTGACCATGAAGTCCATTTTGTTGGGCAGCGAATGGGGGAACCTGGTCGACAATTCTTCCGGTGATTTCGAGTCAATTCCGACCAGTCTTCTCGAACGCTTTTCCGAATTGACGCGGCTGTATTTGGGGCCGGGCAGGATTGATGACCATTCGTTTTTGAAAAGTATGCCTGAGTTGAGGGAACTGCAAGTCGTTGAAGAAACGGCAGCGGAACGGATAGCCGATTTGGCTGCCAACCTCAATTTCGTTCCCAAACTGGAACGGTTTTTGATTACCGGGATGCCGGAAAAATCCCTTGCCCGGCAACTTGGTGCGATGCCTGCCCTTAAGGAAGTTGTATTGATTGGGTTGGAAATCAAGGGCGACGATGGTTCGGCATTGGAACCACTTCGACGGCTCATTCCGGGTGTGACAATTCGCGTGCAACCTGATTTCAACCTGTCCAAGGAACGTCCGGCCGACCTGATCGAGCATCAAAAAGCGATGCTGAAAAGGTTGGCGGAAGAATTGGCCCGACCAGAGAATTCTGGCGTTGGCAAATGAACCCCTCGTCCGAAAATTATCCGCGGCGGCGTTCGAGGAGGGTCATCATGATCATGCTCATCAGGGCGCGGAGTTCCTCGACCGGATCGGCTTCGGCGAGTTTTTCAATCGAATAACTGCTTTCCAGGAAGGCACGTTGTTTGGTCAGGCGAAACAATGGTGAACCTTTGGCGTCGGTGCCGAGATATTTGGGATGGAATAAATAGCCGGTTAACAGTCCCACGACCGGGATGTCTCCGAGTATGGAGTCAAGTACTTTGGCCATCGGGTTTTCTTCGGAGATGGTCGCATAGTGCTGGCCGGCTTCGTCGTTGATCTCGTAGTGGGCTTTCCAAAGCGAACGCATCCCCTTTCGGCGGACGGCGCCGAATTTTTCACCGCTGCTGTCGAAAAAGTTGTAGCAAGCCGAGAAATCAATCACGCGGTCGGCCTTGATTTCGCAAAGCAGTTTCTGTTTGGAGTCGTCGGTAAAGACGCTGACGGCCTCCTTCAGCCGGAACATTTTTTGCTGAACGTAGCAAATCGTGTCGCCGCCGGCATCGACGACCCTGATTTGGGGAGCGATGGCCAGAATCTTGAATCTCATGTCCAGTGGATATTGCATTCGAGGCTGCTCCGGTACGATCGATGTCGGTGGGGTTGTGGATTAATCAGGCTGATTCTTGTTCAGAAATTGTTGAAACGCAATCCTGGGCAACTGGCCCCTGCCAGGTTCATTGCAACGCGGCTTTGTGCAAGAATATCCGGCCCCGAACACCCTGGATGGAAGATCGCATGGAAAATCCGAATCGAAACCGTTCCTATTGGAACGACAACCTGTTTGTTGTTTCGTTGCTGCTGACAGTCTGGTTTGTTGTTGCGTACGGCGGCGCGATTTTAGGGATCGAGTGGCTGAACAAGTTCAGGATTGGACAAGTCGGGCTGGGATTCTGGGTTGCACAACAGGGAGCGATCCTTGTGTTTGTCCTGATCGTACTCGTGTATGCGGTGTGGATGGACCGGCTGGATCGACGACACGGAATGGGAGACGACCAGTGAATCCGTCATTCTTTTTGTTGGCCATGAATGACCCCGCTTTGCCGTGGACGTGGACGTTTGTCGGAATCTCGTTTGCCATGTATTTGGTGATCGGTTGGAGTAGCCGTGTTCGCGAAACGGCGGGGTTCTACGTGGCAGGTCAGGGGGTCCCGGCGATTGCCAATGGAGCCGCGACGGCCGCCGACTGGATGAGTGCAGCTTCGTTTTTGGGAATGGCCGGGCTGATCAGTTTCGCCGGAAGCGACGGCAGCGTTTACCTGATGGGCTGGACTGGCGGATACGTGCTGCTCGCATTGTTGCTGGCCCCGTATCTTCGGAAGTTTGGCCACTACACTGTGCCGGATTTTATCGGCTCACGTTACTACAGTGAGACGGCGCGGATCGTCGCGGCGATCTGCGCGATTTTTATTTCGTTGATGTATGTGGCCGGTCAGATGAAAGGTGTCGGCGTCGTTTTTGCGAGGTTTCTGGAAATCCCGTTGATGTACGGCGTTTTTATTGGCATGGCGATTGTCGCATTCTTTTCGGTGCTGGGGGGAATGAAGGGAATCACGTGGACGCAGGTCGTGCAATATTTCGTGCTGATCCTGGCTTTTCTCGTTCCGAGTATTGCAATTTCCAATTTGCTGACGGGATACCCGATTCCGCAAGCCGGTTTTGTCCTAAGCGATATTTCGGAGCGGCTGAATTACATACTGGTGGAGGAACTGGGAGAGAAGGAATAC
>JAYVKA010000681.1:0-3795 GCA_043768885.1 Planctomycetota bacterium | reverse complement strand
ACCCGGCTCTTAAATTCAAACATCTGGGAAATGAGCAATCCACCGGTTTGCGCCATCCCCTCGACGATCAATGAAGCCGGCAGATAAGTGGCACCAGGTGCGTATTCGTCGACCACCTCTTCGGACAGCGAAACGCCCTTGATCGCAGTGGCCCGCTTGCCAGCGACGAATTCTGTATATCTGTCAATCCAAAACCATCGCATTAGTCAGTATTTGCCATTCGTCAAAGTTCAGTCGATTTCAGTTGCACAAACACGAACGAAGCTACAGGGATTTCCCTGCAACCGCATTCGCGTGGTTCATGGCTTGTCCAATTGATTTGCGGCTTTGAATTCAAAATGGCCATCAATTATGCATGCTCCATTTGTAACCCGAAGCGGTAACGAGGCGTGGCAAGAAACCTCGCGATCGCCTCGGCTTAGGAAATTCACAACCAGTTTTCGACCCCTCGAGCATCAAAAGATTCGATGCCTTCCCGGCGATCACATCAAGCACCGGCTTTCAGGCTGACGTAATTGCACAAATCCTGCACTGTCAACTGTTGGGCAAAATCCTGGACTCTCGGGTTCTGTTCGAACTTCGACAGATCCGCGAACGGCATTCGCTCTTTCAGTTTTACGATTCCCTCGGCAGTCACTTTTCCGCCAGAAACATAACTGGCATTGCCCAGGATGTCTTCCGGAAAGAGCTCTTCACGGGGAATCGAGATGCCGAATCCTTTTTCAAGTTTGAACACGATATCGAGAAAATCGATCGACTCGGCGCCCAGATCTCCAACCAGCGTCGCCGCCGGCTGCACATCTTCATCTTCAGCACCCAGAGCATCGATCAGTGAGTCCTTGACCCTCTCGAAAACTTCTTCTTTCGTCGGCATTCGCTGCTTTCTCCTGAAAAGCTGCCGGCGTGACAACAGTCGCTGTTTCGCCGGCGGAAAAGTGTAGACGGACCAGTCAATCGCTGTCCGCCATTATTCATCGTTTTGTTTTGTTGACACCTGGTTGAACAACAACCGGCTGTTTTTTCGAAATTCGCTTCGCATATGGTTGTCGGTCGCAATATCAGCCAAACCCCGATCTGCCAAATTGAAGAGGCCGATTGTAATAAAACCTGATACCGCCGTCCGCCCCTCAATCTCGCCATCGATCCGGAAACGGAGCGATTTTTCGTCGCCACCCTTTTTCTTGACCTTGATGATTAGCCTGTCACCGGGCTGGACAAAGCCCTGAAACTTCAGGTTCTTGGCTTCTTCCAGGACCACCATCGAATGCTCGAAATCCTCTTTGATTCTGACCAGATACATCGCGGCCTGAAAAGCCGCCTCCAGCATCAATACCCCTGGCAGCACCGGAAACCGTGGAAAATGGTCCTTCAGATACTCTTCCGAAAGAGCAAGAGTCTTGACCGCAGTCAGACTTTCCCCCGGTTCAATTTCAAGGATTCGGTCAATCTGGCTAAATCGCATTGCAGCCCTAAAAAATTTCCGTTCGGCGCACGATCAAACCGATGCCTGAATCGCCATTTTGGCCTTGAGGTCATCCACGCAAGCCTTTCAAAAAGCAGGCCCCCTTCGCCACCGCGGATGGAAAATAGTGGTTGGTTTACCCCCTTTTTTGCCTATGGAATATACCAACCGACCCAATTTGTCTCAACAACATAACGCCCCACTTACCCCCAAATTCGGCCATTTGGGACATTCGGTCACCGTCCAAGCGTGTTCAGGTCCGATGTTCAATGCTAGATTCACCCTCATGCGTCGAGGAATACCAGTTTCACCCGGAATCGCGATCGGTACGGCTTATGTCGTACACGGGATTTTCGTCAATCCGGAAACCAAGAAGCTGGAAGAAAGCGAGATTACCGCCGAGCTGGCCAATTACGAAACGGCTCGCGACCGGGCAGCCACTGACCTGAAGAGCCTGGAGCGAAAGGTCGAATCCCAGGTCGGGCGCGAAGAAGCCTCGATTTTTGCAATCCACCAGCAAATTCTCCGCGATGGCGCCTTTACCAGCAAAATCCGGAGCTGGATTGTCGATGACCGGATGTCCGCCGGAGCCGCCCTGCACCATCTGCTGGCCGAATACACCCAAATCTTCGCGGCCACCAATGACGAATATTTACAGGAACGACTGAACGATGTTCGCGACGTGATCGTGCGAATTTCCGGTCACCTGTTGAATCAGGTTCCGGCAGAAAAACAAACATTATCCGGGCCGTTGATCGTCGTCGCCGAGGAATTGATGCCCAGCCAGGCTGTTGCCCTGGGCGACATGGACGTTTGCGGAATTGTGACAGAATCCGGTAGCCAAACCAGCCATGCCGCGATCATCGCGCGCAGCCGTGGCATCCCGGCCGTTTCGGGAGTCAAAGGCATTGTCCGCGCCATTAAGACTGGCGACACGATCGTCGTCGATGGGCGAAGCGGTCACGTGGAAATCAATCCCGCCAGCGAAGCTCTGGCCGCTTTCCGAAAACTGGAACGGGAGTTCTTCGACCTCAAAGACCAACTTGCCGAGAATCGCGACCAACCTGCCGTGACGCAGGACGGCGTCGAAATCCGGCTGCATGCAAACATCAACGGCCAAAACGACGCCCAGGCAGCTGTTGCGATGGGAGCTTCGGGTGTCGGATTGTATCGAACCGAGTACCTGTACCTAACCCACTCGGATGTTCCCGACGAAGACGAACAGTACGAGGCTTATTGCAAAGTCATCGCAGCCAGCCCTGGTCACAACGTAACGATTCGCACGCTGGATATCGGCGGCGACAAAACGGTCGCCTACTTTGGCCACGATAACCACGAAGCCAATCCGTTCATGGGCTGGCGCAGCATCCGGCTTTCGTTCGAACATCCACTGTTCTTCATGACCCAACTAAAAGCGATCCTGCGAGCTGCCAGCGATTTTCCAACCGGCAACGTTCGGATCATGTTTCCAATGGTCACGACTGTCGAAGAAGTCCGCAAGCTTCGTGGCATGCTTCGAAAAGCGCATAAGACTTTAAAGGCCAACGGCAAAAAAAACATCCGCGAGATTCCGATGGGGATCATGCTGGAAGTCCCCGCCGCCGCAATCACGATCCACCACATCCTGGACCTGGTCGATTTCGTTTCCGTCGGTTCGAACGACCTGGTGCAATATCTGATGGCTGCCGACCGCGACAATCCCAAGGTCAGCCACCTCTGCCAACCGCTCTCACCGGCAGTTTTGTCCGTCCTTCAAAACGTGATTCAGGCTTGCAATTCATCTGGCAAACCAATCACCGTTTGCGGCGAAATGGCGGGCCAGCCGAAAGCGTTTCTGATACTGCTGGGCATGGGCCTGCGCCGATTCAGCATGAGCCCCGCCTTTGTTCCCTCCATCAAACAACTGGCCAGCCAGGTTTCGCTGGCCGAAGCCGAGCAGATCGTCGCCAGCGTCTTGAAGCTGAAAGAAACCGGGCAAATCAAACGCTTCATGACCCGTCAGGTAAAGCAAATCGCTCCGAAACTGGCCATACTGGATATCTAAACACGTCGGACCGAAAAACGGTCTACTTCGCCTGATTGCGCTTCCGGCGGGAAAACATCGCCCATGTCGATAGCATTCCGGTCAAAAGCCCGATGGAAAACGTCGTGAAGATCAATGCGGCGCGAGGCATCAAAATTGTGGTCAACAGAATGTTCGTCTCCACAGGCTCGCGGTTTTGAAAAACCAGAATGCCGACCAAAACTATCAGCCCAAGAACAATGGCGATCCTCACCAGTTGGCCATACTGCACATTGACGGACTCACTCACAGGTTTTCTCCACTTGAATTA
>JAYVKA010000680.1:0-6691 GCA_043768885.1 Planctomycetota bacterium | reverse complement strand
GAAACCAGGAAATGCCGCCGCCGGATTCGCTGGAACTGAGTGGCGATGATCGCGCGAAGTTGCTGGAATTTGTCGAGAAAACGTTGCCCGAAATTCCTTGCGGTCATTTGCATCATGCCGGCCCAGTCACGATCCGCCGGCTGACCCGTTACGAATACAAAAACACGATTCGCGATTTACTGGGAATTGAAACTGAATTGCCGGATGATTTCCCGAAAGACGAAGCCGGTTACGGTTTCGACAACATCGGCGACGTACTTTCGGTCTCCCCATTGCTGTTGGAAAAATATCTGACCGCTGCCGAATTCATCGTCGAACAAACGGTTTTTGATCCGGCACGCCTGCGAATTGAAAAAACCATTCGGGGTGATGAGTTTCCGCCGGTCGATGGAAGTCGCGCCATTGAGTTTGGTCACGTGCTGACGACCAGGGGCGAGTTGATAGCGCGGATGGAGATCCCGGCCGATGGTCTTTATGAAATCGAAGTCCAGGCGTGGGGTGATCAAGCGGGTGACGAGCCTTGCGAAATGGGTTTGATCGTCGGCAGCAAACAGGTCGCCAAAGCGGACGTGAAAGCGACAGACGATGAACCGGGCATTTACAAATTCACCCGAAAACTTCGTGCCGGAGAAAACCGCATTGGGCTTTCTTTCAACAACGATTTTTATGACCCCGACGATCCCGATCGCCGGCAGCGCGACAGAAATCTTTTTGTCGGAAACATGCGGATCACTGGTCCTTCCAAGCTGAATCCAAAACTGTTCCCCGAATCGCATCGGCGATTCATGGTGGCTTCGCCGGACGAAAGAACGACACCACGACAGGCCGCCGAACGAATCCTGGCATGGCAGGGGGCACGGGCCTTTCGCCGAAAGCTGAGTGAGCACGAATCGTCACGATTGCTGAAATTGTTCGATGAAACTATTTCATCCGGCGCGACGTTTGAGGCTTCGATGCAAGTCGTCTTGCAGGCGATTCTGGTTTCGCCCCATTTCCTGTTCAAAATCGAAGACCCCGTTCCAACCGACGGAACGCCCAGCCGACTGAGTGATTTCGAATTGGCAACAGCGATTTCATTTTTCACCTGGAGCTCAATGCCCGATGACGAACTGTTTCGGCTGGCGGCAACGGGCAAGTTATCGGAGTCCAAAACGCTTCGCGAACAAGTCGATCGCATGCTGAATGACGGACGGTCACGGGCGCTGATCGATAATTTTGTTGAGCAATGGCTGCAATTGCCAAGGCTGGCCGAAATCGATCCGGACCCCGAACAGTTTCCCGGCTTCAACGCCGAATTGCGTCAGTCGATGATTCAGGAAACGAAACTGCTGGTCGGAGATATTTTCCGGAATGACCTCAGCCTGAAAACGCTGCTGACCGCCGATTATTCATTCTTGAATCGCGATCTTGCCGAACACTACGGCGTTTCGACTGACCGGATTCCTGCCGAAGGATTTGTGAAAATCCAACTCGATGAAGAAACGCGAAATGGTTTGCTGACGCACGCGAGTTTTTTGACGATGACCTCGAATCCAACCCGGACTTCGCCGGTCAAGCGTGGCAAATGGGTTTTGGAAAACCTGCTGCTCGATCCGCCTCCTCCGGCGCTGCCCAATGTTCCGCAGCTTGAATCGCAGGCTGAGTTAACTGGCTCGCTGCGTGAACGAATGGAACAACATCGGATCGATCCGAATTGTGCAGGCTGCCACCGGAAAATGGACTCCATCGGGTTTGCCCTCGAAAATTACGATGCGATTGGCAAATTCCGGACGGAGGATGCGGGGCTGGAAATCGATTCCAACGGCACTTTTCCGGACGGCTCGCAATTTCAGGGTGCCCGCCAGCTGCAACAGACTATTGTGGATACATGTTACGATGATTTTGTCCGCTGCCTGGTCGAAAAGCTTTTTATCTATGCGATTGGACGGGGCCCATTGCCAACGGATGACTGTGTCATCGAAGGCATTGCCCGGCGCGCCGTCAAAGAGGACTACAGCTTCAAAAAAATCATTGTGGTAATAGTTGAAAGCGAACCGTTTCAAATGCGAGCCAGCCGTTAGCTGGCATTTCCATTCCGGAGAGTTCAGACGATGACGAATATCAGCCGGCGAACGGCCTTGCGTGGCCTGGGAACATTGGTGGCCCTCCCGTGGATGGAAGCGATGACGGGCAGATCATTGTTTGCGGCCGGGAATTCATTGGCAAATGGATTGCGGCATGTATCGACCGGCAATTCTCCGTTGCGAACGGCATTTTTTTATGTCCCCAATGGAATGCACATGACCGACTGGACGCCAGAAAAAACAGGCGCCGATTTTGAACTGAAATCGATCCTCCATCCGCTGGAAGATTTTCGATCGAAGATCAACATCTTGTCCGGTCTGACATTGAACGGTGCCCGCGCCCTGGGTGACGGTCCTGGTGATCACGCGAGAAGTGGTGCCGCATTTCTTACCGGAGCCCATCCGAAGAAAACTGACGGAGCCGGAATTCACAATGGCCCTTCGATTGACCAGTTGCTGGCCGAACACATGGGAAACGAAACACGCCTGCCATCGCTCGAAGTCGGCATGGAAAGTTCCGCCACATCAGGCAATTGCGATTCGGGTTACAGCTGCGTCTACAGCTCGAACATTTCCTGGCGAACCGCCACGACGCCTGTCGCAAAGGATTTTGATCCGGCTTCCCTGTTCGACCGACTGTTTGGATCGGCCGATGAACTCGAATCAAAGCAGGCCTCGGCCCAACGCCGCAAAAACCGAAAGAGCGTTCTCGATTACGTTCGTGACGAGACCAAAATCCTGCACCAGCATCTTGGCTCAGCCGATCGCAACAAACTCGATGAGTATCTCTATTCGATCCGTGAAGTCGAATCGCGCCTGTTAGGAACTGACAAACTCGACCGTCCGGAAGAAGACGTGCCCGACTACCCCCGGCCGGCCGGTGTCCCGCGTGATTACGCCGAGCACATGAAACTGCTGGCCGACATCATGACCCTGGCATTCCAAACCGACTCGACGCGAACCATGTCCTTCATGTTTGCCAACGAAGGGAGCAACCGAAGCTACCGCGAGATCGGAGTGAAGCACGGGCACCACGAAATCTCGCACCACGGCAACAACGAAGAGAAACAGAAGCAAATCAGCCAGATCAACCAGTTCCACATGGAATTGTTTCGATACTTTCTGGACAAGCTGCATTCGGTCCAGGAAGGGGAATCCACTTTGCTCGACAACACGTTGATCGTCTACGGCAGCGGCATTGCCGACGGCAACCGTCATGATCATGGCGGGTTGCCGATCATGACCGTCGGCAGCGGCGGAGGCCGTTTCGTCACCGGCCAACACTTGGAGTTCGACAAGGAAACGCCGTTGACCAATCTCTACATGTCGATCCTCGACCAGGCCGGTTCCCAAGCCGAATCCATCGGCGACAGCACGGGAAAACTGGATCAGGTGTTGCGAGGGTAACTCCTTTTTCAACCTGGGATTTCAAGTCGTGGAAATTGCCGGTCGTCCAATTTCATTGGGGAACTCAGGTGCGATTTACTCTTCGCGACGTGATCTATGTGACGGCAATACTTTGCATTATTTTTGGGTGGGTAGTTCGCGAACGACGTTGGCGGACGCTTAGAACGTCTTATGGAGTTTGGGTGTTTGATCCGCGTGATCGACTTGAGACGATTAACAAAATTTCCGTCGATAGTGTTGACCAATCAGCAATAAGTCTGATTACTTCCCTTTCCGATCCGGAACATGAAATCGTATTGGCGGCAGACTCCAAACTGCTTGAATCCAGCGGAATCGACCATGGAATTGATTTGACTACGCTTTCGGATCGAAAATCAATGGAGCTGATTCGCTACTGGTCCGATTGGTATCTCAAACAGGAACAAAAATCGTCCAGGGTTTGGTAGGGTCCGTTGTGCGGACCAGTCCCGCAGTTACGTCCATGTTGGTCCGCACAGCGGACCCTACGCATCCATCCGTACACCCATCGTCAGCAACACATTGGCGTAGCGTTGCTGGTCTCCTGTCTGGATCGTAAGAACGTGGTCGGGTGAGATGACGGCGTCGTAAAAGGCGCGATATTCCAGCGATTTCAGTTCCAGGTTCAGTCCCGCATCGGAGATCGATTTGCGATAGTCAGCCCAGACCGGCGGATCTTCAGACAACGCGTATTGACCCGTCGTTTCGTACCTCATCGTGTTGACGGATTCAATTGGCACTGCCGACAAAATCACCTGCAAAACCTGATTGCAGTTCACCAGGCCGGGTGTCAGGTTTAGATGAACCACTTTCGCCCGCGGTCCCATCTTGGACGACGCCGGATAGTTTCCGTCAGCGATCAGGATTCTCGCATGATGGCCAGCCGCCCCCAAAACTGCCAGAATTTCCGGGTGAATCAATTTGTAATTGAGCATTCTTTGAATTCTTCCTTGCGTTGCGATTCTGATTTTTAGGCTGGCTGATTATCCTACACTTGATGGCAGCGAAAAAGACCCACGCCCGAACCACAACCAGCGCTGAAATCGAAGCGGCGATCGAAGTTTTTGTTGCCGGGTTTTCGCAGGGCAGGTGTCGCAACTGGCCACATGAATATGTGCGCGTTGGTCCATTGTGGTGTTTGCGTGATGCGCCGCGCAACAGGGCGGCGGATTATCGCAAAGAAGAATGGATCGCATATGATATTGTTCCGGAAGTTGCGCACCAAACGGCGAAACAGAACACACGAGGCCGGTATTTCATTTGCACGGTTGTCGAACTTGGCGAATCCGCAGACGAATTGCGGGCTCAATACAAACTGCTCGGATATCGCCTGTTGGCCACCGAACCGTTCTTCGTTCACCGACTGAAACGAATTCCGCAATTCAAATCTCCGGTCAAAATCCAGGTGATGAAAACGGCGGCCCTGGCCGCGCTGCTCGGCAAGGCGACCCGGACTCGGCCCATCTCTGCTGACCAACTCGCAAATCTGCCCTACCGGCAATACCTGGCCATGGAAAACGACAACCCCGTCGGCTGGGTTCGCAGCGTTTATACGCCACTCGGCAACTGGTGTTCGCATATGTACGTCCAGCCCGAACATCGCCGTCGCGGCATTGGCAAGGCGCTCCTGTCGAGAATGCTGCGCGACGACCGAAAGCTTGGAGTTACCTGGAACGTGCTGCTGTCCTCGCATACCGGTGCAATGCTCTATCCCGCATTGGGATATGAGCAGATCGGCATGTTGTACATGTTCGCGCCGAAAAAAAGCTGAACAACTGGCAATGGGATCAGCCGGTGCGCGCTAGCGTCCAGTTCATCACGTGACCAACATCAACTGAACCGGACGCTAGCGCGTTCCGGCAGATTTTTCCCCAACTACCCTTCGATCAGGCCATCGACTTTCGCAGGCCGTCGTTGATCGCCGCCAGAAAATCCTCGGTGTTGAGGTAGTGGCTGGATTTCAATTCATCGCCGTGAACGCACAGCGCGAGGTCCTTGGTCATCTTGCCACTCTCCACAGTCTCGACGCAAACCTGTTCGAGCGACTCGGAGAATTTCACCAACGCGGCGTTGTTGTCCAGTCGTCCGCGATGAGCCAACCCTCGGGTCCACGCGAAAATCGACGCGATCGGATTGGTCGATGTCGGCTTGCCGGCCTGATGCTGGCGATAGTGGCGAGTGACCGTGCCGTGAGCCGCTTCGGCTTCCATCGTTTTCCCGTCGGGCGTGACCAGGACCGAAGTCATCAGCCCCAACGAACCGAACCCCTGGGCAACCGTATCGGACTGGACGTCGCCGTCGTAGTTCTTGCAGGCCCAGACAAACCCGCCGCTCCATTTCAAACAGGCCGCGACCATATCATCAATCAAACGATGCTCGTACGTCAGCTTCGCCGCCTCGTACAACGACTTGAATTCCTTGTCGTAGATTTCCTGAAAGAGGTCCTTGAATCGACCGTCATATTTTTTCAGGATCGTGTTCTTGGTCGAAAGGTACAGCGGCCACTTCTTCTGCAGCGCCATGTTAAAACAGGAGCGGGCGAAACCCGTGATCGATTCGTCGGTGTTGTACATGGCCATCGCCACACCACCGCCTTCGAAATCATAAACCTTGTGCGAAATCTTTTCGCCGTCGGTGCCTTCGAAGGAGATCGTCAGCTTGCCTGGACCCTTTACCACGAAATCGGTCGCGCGGTACTGGTCGCCGAAGGCATGACGACCGATGCAGATCGGCTGCGTCCAGTTCGGCACCAGTCGCGGCACGTTCTTCATGATGATCGGTTCGCGAAAAACCGTCCCGCCCAGAATGTTTCGAATCGTTCCGTTGGGCGAACGCCACATTTGCTTCAGGCCAAATTCCGCGACCCGTTCTTCGTCCGGAGTGATCGTCGCACACTTGATGCCGACGTTGTATTTCTTGATCGCTTCGGCCGAGTCGATTGTGATTTGGTCACTGGTCTTGTCGCGTGACTCGATGCCCAGGTCATAATATTTGATGTCGATATCAAGGTAGGGCAGGATCAGTTTGTCCTTGATAAAGGCCCAGATAATGCGGGTCATTTCGTCGCCGTCCAGCTCGACGACCGGATTCTGCACTTTGATCTTGTTCATGGATTCAAAAGCCTTTTCTTTGCTGCCAACAGTTAACTTGTGCGAGAAGGAAATTTAGCGAATTGAGCGGCTTTTGACGAGTTGCCTGCCACC
>JAYVKA010000679.1:0-2813 GCA_043768885.1 Planctomycetota bacterium | reverse complement strand
GCCATAAACATCCCCCCAAGTCCGTGCAAAACGAACTTGACTGGCCAATGACAAAAACGGTCGCGTCGCTCCGCGTTTTTGAAAGCCTTCGATTGACGAAGTGACAAAGACGCTGTCGGATAATTCGCGGGTTTGCGAAACCATCGCCCGTGCCGGCGCACCGTCTCCTCGGTAATGCCACGCGCCTTGCCCCGTCGCGGCAAAGATCCCTTCGTCGAGACCGGGAATATGAATCGCGCCAATGATTGCGGTCCGTTGTGCTGGATCGCGTTCATCGAGCACTGCGACCATCGTTCCGTACAGCGGAACCCCGCTGATAAAAGACTTCGTTCCATCAATCGGATCCAGCGCCCAGCAAAAACCTGAGCTGCCCGGTGATACGCCGAATTCCTCACCCACAATCTCATCCTGCGGAAACGCGTGCAAAATTTCTGAACGCAGATAGGTTTCCGTTTCCTGATCGGCGATTGTTACGGGTGATCCGTCACTTTTGCGGATGACTTCAAAACGATCGGTTTGAAAGTACTTCAATGTCAATTGCCCCGCCGATCGGGCTAGTTGTTTTGCCAGTTCCAATCGACGCTGAATTTCAATAGTCGGCATATCGTCGCTCATGGTGAATCAATCCCTAAAATCGTTAAGGTCGCTGCGAGATGGTTTTAGTTCGTTTTCCCGTCTCTCAAACCCGATGAGGATACAGGGATCATAGAATCTTGAAAGTCCTCAGTCTCGAAAAACAGCCGCGGTTGGATGAAATTTTCACGAATCATTTTTGTTCTGTTGTTGCCCGTCGTGGGTTTTTGGGGGGGCTGGTATGTCTCGAAATCGTCAACGCCCAATTTCGCTGGGGACCAGCCGATTTCTGGAACGGGAGAGTCCGCACCAGAAATCGTCAAGGTCATCGCCCAGGGTCGAATTCTTCCCAGGTCAGGCTTGATCAATGTGTTGTTGCCGCCCGGACAACGCATCGAAAAATTGCTGGTCGCTGAAGGGGATCTGGTCGTCGCCGAAAAAACTGAATTGGCGACTTACGTTGGTCAGGCCAGTTTGCAATTGCAATCGGAGTTGGCCGAATCACAAGGGACCGACGTCGAACGAGAATTGGCGCAAAAAATTCTCGCAGCGCGAAGCCAACTTTTGGCGGCTGAGAACTCGGTCGCGGCTGGTCAACTGCAACTGCAACAGGCTCAATCGACTGATCAGTTGACAGTCGGCGAGAAACAGCTTCTGGTAGCCGCCGAGAAATTGAACCGACTGGTGAAGTTGGCCAACGATCCGGCGACACAACTCTATGTTGCTCAATCCGCTGTTGATGAACAGAAATTGACGATCGAACAATCGCAATCGCAGTTGGCAGCAACACGCCGTCAACAAATTGCTGCGATTCAGGCAGCGAAATTGAATGTCGAGTTAGCGGAGAAATCACGAGACCAGGCCCGAGTCTTGTTAGCATCGCTGGAGGAATCAAGCGAACAGAATCGGACTGTGACTCTGGCTAACAGGATCGCCAGCACGGCTGTTATCAATGCCCGGTTGCTCGCGCCGATCAACGGCACCGTATTGAAAGTGTTTGGCAAGCCGGGTGAAGTCGTGGTGAACTCGCCGCTACTGCAGTTGGGTGATCTGTCCCAAATGTTTTGCGCGGCGGAAGTGGTTGATCGATTGGTTTCGAAGATTCAATTGCAGCAGCGCGTGATAATCTCCAGTGCGGCCTTACCTCGACCGTTGCAGGGGCAAGTGGTGGAAATCGGTCGAGTGGTTGGCAATGGAACGCTGCCCGATCCCAATCCGCTGGCATTGATTGACCGCAAGACGGTTGACGTTCGAATTGAAATCGATGGCAGCGACAGTGAATTGGCCAGTCGGTTGGTCAACCTGCAAGTTACTATCGAGATCGTTGTTGATCCCACGAGGTCTGGCCTGCCAGTCAGGTGACCGACATGCGAACCAATTTGGCGCTACTGAATATTCTGAGCAACGTGCCCAAAACAGTCCTGGCACTGGCTGGTATTGGTGTGGCGATTGTCCTGGTTTTCATGCAACTCGGCTTTCGAGGCGCTGTCGAGAACACGGCCACGAATATCTATGGCAAACTGGACTTTGATATTTTGATTCGTTCGCCGGACTATTTGCACTTTATTGATTCAGGTTCGATTGAAAAACGATTGCTGGATGAAGTCGCTGGTCTTGACGGCGTCCAGGAGGTCAAGTCGTTGCAGGTGGCAGTGGTCAATTGGCGAACCGAACGAGGCGAGATGCAGGGGATCCTGCTGTTGGGCGTCGACCTTGACCGGTCGCCGTTTGGTGTTCGTGCCGTCGATCAACAATTCAGTCGGTTGAATTCCGCCAGTGCGTTGTTGATCGATCGCAAATCGCATCGAGAATTTGATCCGGTCAATCATCGCAACTTTGGCGCCGCCGACATTGGTCGCAGTTTTGAAGTTGCCAATCAATCGATGAACATTGTCGGACTATTTACGATGGGGGCAGGATTGGCGGCCAACGGAGCGGCCATCGTTGCGGAAAAGTCGTTCGAACGGCTCGTGCCCCAGCGATCGAACGAGCAGGTTTCGTTCGGCTTGGTGCGAGTAAAAAATGGAGTGGACACCCATGTGGTCGCGCAACAAATTCGAAACTTCTTTCGCCGGTCGACGACCGACCCAACCGTGAGTGCGCTGACCCGCGATGAGGTAATTCGATTGGAACTTGAGCGGTGGATCAGTGAGACTCCGATCGGCTTCATTTTTACTTTGGGAGTCTTGATCGCGTTGCTGGTCGGTGCCGCGATTGTCTATCTGGTATTGGGAAACGAC
>JAYVKA010000678.1:0-10101 GCA_043768885.1 Planctomycetota bacterium | reverse complement strand
GGCAGCATTGCCGATGGAACCAACCGAATCTGGATCGGTTCACAATCAGTTGCGTTGACCGACGTCGAGAATCTGGTCGTCACCGGGTTTGGTTCAACAACTGTCGAAACACAGGGCTCAGCCGACTCGCTGACCGTAGCACCGACAAACGGGTTCGCCGGACGGATCGCTTCGCGGATTGCCGGGACGACCGGTGGAGCGGAAATGGTGCCGCTCGTGTTTGACAGCATCCGGAACGTAACCATTGACATGGGAACGAAGGACGGAGCGCTGGCCCAGTCGGGCGACAACATTGTGTTTTCAACAGGGAGCCTGGAAGCAGTTGGCCTGCAAAACCTGACCGTTTTGGGGGGCAAGGGTGCGGACAACATGGTGGTCAACAGTGTCGATTTTGGCTTGCCGTTGTCCGGCGGTGTGTTTCGGTATGAAGGCGGGGCTGGCAGCGACCGGATCGCTGTTACCGGTGACACCGAGTATCGGCTGAACGATTATCGTGTAACCAGCGTCGGCGGTGGTTTCATTCTGCATGACGAAGTCGAGCGGGCGGCGCTCAACGGCGGCGGTGGAAACAATACGCTAATCGGTGTCGGTTACAGCGGAGCGTTGACCCTCAATGGCCTTACCGGAAATGACGTAATGTGGGGCGGGACCGGCACCAACACCTTTCTGGGTGGAACCGGAGACGACCAACTCTATGGCAATTCCGGAAACGACAGTCTCGACGGCGGCGATGGCAACGATCTGCTTTACGGCCGGGACGGCAACGACACCTTGATTGGCGGCAACGGTAATGACCAGCTGTTCGGCGAGTTGGGGAATGATTCGCTGAATGGGGGTGCCGGCCTGGATCTGCTGTGGTTCGACGGTACCAACAATGCCGACAACCTGCGGTTGCAATTCCTGACGGCGACAACTGCCAATTTCATCGGCAAACCACGCGGCCTGCAATCGGTTTTCGAACAGGATTCGATTGTTTACGACGCGACAGACGAAGCAGTCGTCAATGCGCTGGACGGCGATGATTTGATCACGATCGATGCGGCCTTTGCAATCCTCGGACTGGTCGATGGCGGCAACGGAACAGACTCCTGCACCGCGCCAGCGGCATGGGTCAAAGCAAGCTGCTAGTGCTTTGTCCAGATTGAATATTGGGGTTTCACGTTATCGGTCTATTGATTTTTGAGCCGTGACGCGTGAGCGGCCGGGTTTGTCAACGCAACCCGGTGCCTCACGGCACTCGGCTCACCCCAAGTTCAAACTCGGGCAAAGCACTGGCCATAAGGCTGGCAGGAACAATCAAGTGCAGCGACAGCGTTCAGATGATTTTCACGGGAAGCTTTTGAAACAAAATCGGGACAAAGGGGAAAACAAATGTCGGTCGGATTCTTGAAACTGACTTGCCTCGGTGTTTGGATGTGCACAGGAATCGGGGCGCCCAACCGGTTTGCCCTTCAGGACCGTTCGGGCACCATCGTGATTCCTGCAATCGAACAGGCCACGATTGACTCCCACGACCAGGATTCGATCGACTATGTAATTCCAGGTGGCCAAGGCGCGGGCGTGGTCAACAAATGGCTGGCCAAATTTCGCAAGGATCGCTGGCAAGTCAAGGTAATCGACCAGGACAGCATGTCGGCTGAATTTGAATTGACTCGAGACGGCCAAACGCTGGAAATCGAACTGGATGATCCGGGGTTTGATGAAGGCGAGATTTCGATCTCTTGCGATTCTGATTTTCGACTGGCGATCGAAGGTGCCGCGCCGATTCTTGGGCCCGTTGGCCCGTCACTCGCACCTGCGGTAAACAAAACACCGAGTCAAGCCAACGCGAGACCAGGCGAAACCAGTCTGGGCTCGGTCGCGGATTTGAAATGGGAAACCGAAGAAGGCTGGAAGCCCGACTGGTGGCTCAGTCCAAATGGAAGGCGATTTGCCTGCAGGAGGTGGACTGGTTCCGGAGCCACAATCGCTGTCGATGGTTCAGAAATGGGAACCTGGGATACGATCGATTCAGAACTGGTCTTTAGCCCTGACAGCCAGCACCAGGCATTCGTTGCCGACCGGGACGAGAATGGCAAACTTTGGTTCTACCTGGTTGTCGATGGCGTTCCCGGCAAAGCATACGAAAAACTGGATGATGAAATCGCGTTCACGGCGGACAGTTCGCAAGTCATCTTTGGCCAGGAACACGACGACGGGACAAGCGTGTTGATTCGTCCCGTCGATCCAAAGCAGGAAGTCATCGAGCTTGGTTATCGATTTGCCGCTTATCAAAACTTCTTCTTTCGCGGACCCCATAACGGGATCGGATATGTCGCTGCGTTCTCCGACCGCGAAGAGGCTTTTTTCTGGAATGGAAAACAAATCGGTGAACGGTTCGCCGACATCGATCCCGGGCACATCGCGGTTTCGGCTGACGGCCAGCATGTTGCATTCTTTGCCGAAATCAGCCCGGTCCGGTTGGGCCTGGTGCTCGATGGAAAAATCACGCACGAACACAATCAGTTCGACCAGGGAACAGTCTTGGAGAATGGCGTTCGCCTCAGCCCTGACGGAAAACATGTGATATGGTCAGCAAAGCTGAATGATCAGGAGTTCATGTATTTCGATGGAAAACCGGGTGCCGGTTACGGTTTCGTCGATTTGCCTGTCTTCTGCAAGGATGGAAGCCGTTTTTCGTATGTCGCAATGAAGGACGGATCGCCAGTGATTGTGATCGATGGTGTCGAGTCCGAAAAATACGCGATGGCCGCGGAACCGGAGTTCAGCGACGATGGCCGGACTTGGGCTCACTACGCCGAGCTCGGTGGCAAACAATTCATGGTGGTCAATGGCAAGCGGCAAGCCGAGTTTGACCGGGTTTATGTTCCCGTTGTCAGCCGGGACGGCAGCATTGTGGCCTATGCAGCCAGTAAGGGCGATCAGGAATTGATCGTCATGAACGGAGTCGTCAAGGCAACCCACGACATCGTGGGGACTCCGCAACTGATGCCGAATTCCAATTCGCTGATGTGGCTTGCTTTCGATGAGTCAAAAAAATGGCGTGCGTTTGTCGATGGTGTGGAGAAGTTTGCTCTTGAAGATTTTGCGGGAGCGCCGTCCATCAGCGCAGATGGCCAACATCTCGCAGTGGTCACGACGGGAGATAAAGGGGACTCGCTGATGATCAATGGAAAGGCGGGGGAAGCTTATGACTTGATCGTCATGGCGAACCGGATTGGGGCCCGGTTCGACGAGGCCAGCAATTGTTATTATCTGGCGGTTCGTAACGATGAACTGTTTCTGGTGGAAACAAAACTGGCGAAATAGCAGGCATGGGCGTCGGTTCTCACTGAGCTCGGCATTAATACTTGTTTCTTGTTTTCAAAATTGAATCGCCGCGCCATGCGAGGGGCGGAAACCAAAGGTGGAGATGGGTTATGGACTTTGACGATCTTTGGAGACACAAGGCCAGGCGAAATCCCAGAACGGTTGTGAGTGGATCTGCCGGTTTGATTGCGTTTTTCGCAGGTGTCATGCTGGCTGGACAGATCATGGTCTGGCTGGGTTGTTTGGAGCCAGGCAAGACGTCCGCGACAGAGACTTTGGACTATTGGCCGGGCTTCCTGGCAGGCGGTTTGATTCTGGGCGTCTCCGCAGTTTTTGCAGCACGAAAACTGTACGACATGGTACATGAAGCGGAGTAACCCTGCGGGTTGGAGAAGTCCAACGATCCATAGTCTGCTGCATGGGGATGGTACAATACAGTCTCGATGCAAACGAAGGCCCCTCGGCAGACTGGATCAATGAACAACTTCAATGTCGGCAGCAAGGTCATTGTCACATGCAATCGTGGTCTTGCGCCGGCTGTTGCTCAGGAACTGGTGGAATTGGGTTACACACCATGTGGTGTTTTCGATTCCTTCGTCGAACTCGAAGGGACGCTCAACGACAGTATTCGACTGAATCTGAATTTGCGTTGCGCCAGCCAGGTCATGTACTCGCTCCATGAGTTTCAATGCTCGGATCCTGAAGAACTGTATGAATCGGTTCTGGAATTGCCCTGGGAATCCTGGATCGACGAGTCGGGCTACTTTTCAGTTCACGCCAACGTTTCACATCCGTCCATTCGTTCCGGCATGTTTGCGAACGTCAAGGTCAAGGATGCCATTGTCGATCGCATTCGCAATGCCACTGGACGCCGGCCCGATACTGGAGCCGAACTGTTGGGCGCTGTGATCTATCTGTATTGGCGGGACAAAACTGCCGAAGTCTATTTCGACACTTCGGGTGAAACTCTGGCCCGACATGGTTATCGCCTTTACCCAGGCAAAGCTCCGATGGTCGAGGCCCTTGCAGCAGGGGTAATTCTGACAAGCAAGTGGGACAAGTCAGGACCGTTTGTGAATCCGATGTGTGGAGCGGGAACGATTGCCATAGAAGCTGCCTTGATTGCGACTGGACGCGCACCTGGACTGATGCGTTCGGAGTACGCGTTTCAACACATCAAGGGCTTTGAGCCCGAGACTTTCATCAGGCAGCGCAAGCTGATGGAAGCCAGGGTCGTTGATCCGGCACATCTGGAAATTGTTGCCAGCGATATCGATCCGGAGGCCGTACGGATCGCACGAGCCAATGCGGCCAAGGCCGGGGTCGCAGAGTACATCAGGTTTTCGGTCTGTGATTTTGCCGAGACTGCATTGCCTGATAAAGATCCTGACAAACAGGGCGTGATCATGTTCAACCCCGAGTACGGCGAGCGATTGGGAGAGGAAAGTGAATTGGTCGATACGTACAAACGAATCGGCGACTTCATGAAACAGAAGTGTGGTGGCTATTGGGGCTATGTGTTTACCGGAAATCTGGAACTCGGAAAAAAGATCGGCTTGAAAACCAAACGGCGAATCGAATTCGCCACGGCTCAACTGGATTGCAGGCTGTTGGAATTCGAACTCTACTCCGGCACCCGGCAGCCGAAGTCCGCGAATCCTTAACAGCACGGGTCAGGCATCGGGCAACTTGCCTGACCTCTGAAGCCGATTCTGAATATCCCACCGCATCCACAGCGTGCATAATTCTGAAATCAACAATAGCGACCAAACCAGCCACACGACCGGCATGGAATCCGGACTGATTTTCAGGCTGGGGTGAAAGTCTTTCAGCACTCCTGCGAAGACCATTCCAAAAACCGGCAACGCAACTCCAGCGAAAAAGAAGACCAGGATCCGCATTGCACAACCCATTCCCGGACCCATGAACGGTGGGCCGACTTCGATCAATTTTCGGACGTTGCGATTCACATTGACCGCCGAATAGATCGCCGCCAACAAAATCGGCCAGTGCATTCCTGACCCCACGATCCAGTTCCGCGCAACAGTCCAGCCTTCGCTCCATTGCCCGGTCATACCCTTGCCGGTCATTTGCGGCCAAACCAGTCCCGCGACAACCACCACTCCTGTTTCGATCGCAATGATCCGCAGGCATTGCCAGGAGACTTTCTTCAGTTCCGGGTGGCGCACAAAGATCTGAATGACGGGAAGGGCAACCAGATAGGCAAAATATTCGGCAATCATCGGCAAAAACAAATGCCAGATCGTTACTTGTCCAAGCAGGATCGCGCGCGCCAAAAAACCCGACACGGTGCAAATCGAAACAAGCTGAAAGATGACGTCCGACCGCGTGATCGCGCCACCTTCGACCCGGAACAAATGTTGCGCGTCGGCAACGGTCAATTGATTGACCAGGATCTTGCCGGGTTTCGCTTTGGCAGTTTTTTTCATTTGACTTGGCATTCAGGCATTTCGATACGTCAGTCTGGAAAGGCCGACGTCCTTACCAATCGCAAGCCGATCCCAACCCCGGCCAAAAGTGCGGTTCAAAAATTGCCCGGTTCCGGGAATTCGCCGAACGAAAAAGAAGCAAACCGAAGAATCCGTGCAAAAACCTGGCCGGGGGTTCGCCCGGGTCTCGATTGAATTGTTGAAAGCGAAAGCCTTGCTTTCATTCAGCACGATTTCTTCATCCAGTTCCCTGGAGCTGAACAGGAATCCCGGATTGAAAACCGTTCGCTTGAGAGAGTCAAAAACCAATCTCCTCAACGCAAAAAAACTGACCAGCAAAGCGTCTACCACGGAGCGTCGCCATGACTGACTTGAAATGCATTCTCAAAAAACTTTTCAACGTGGCCTTTTTGGCGATAATGATATCGTTATTTCCCGGCCTTGTTTTTGGGCAGAGCCGGACCGAAATAATTGCGGTCGAAGGCCAGACTTTGCCTGACGGAAATGGAACATTGTCTGGCATGTTCAGCCCAGTCATGAACGATTCCGGCGTCGTTGCGTTTTGGGCAGCTCCGCTTACCGGGACCAGCGGGGGCAACATCGACGACGGCGGGATTTTTCGTGGAAGCGGAGGGCCGCTCACACAGATCGCTCGAGAAGGCCAGGTGGTACCCGGCGGAAATGGGACTATTTCCGGTTTCCAGTTCCCCGCCATCAACGACTCAGGTTCCGTGGCGTTCAACGCACAACTCACCGGGACAAGCGGAGGATCGAATGACGACGACGGAATTTATGTTGGCACTGGCCTGTCTCTGACTCAGATCGCGCGAGGAGGCCAGGCGGCACCCGACGGAAATGGAATGTTTTCTTTTTTCCACAACCCACTTTTGTCTAACTCCAATCAAGCCACGTTTTCCGGATTTCTCACCGGAACCAGTGGTGGAGCCAGCGATGATGCTGGCATTTTTCGTGGCAATGGAGGCGCCCTGGTCCAGATCATTCGCAAAGGCCAGGCATTGCCAATTGGACCGGGCACATTTGGCAGCTTTCAGAGTTTCAGGGAAAACAACTCTGGTGCAATTGCTTTGGTGGCTTCACTGAACGGAACCTCCGGTGGAAACACGGACAACAGTGGGTTATTTCGTGTCACCAACGGGAGCATTACGCAAATCGCCCGAAGGGGCCAGGCAGCACCGGATGGAAATGGCCTGTTTTCCACTTTTCTCTTCCCTGGATTCAACGATTCTGGAGTCCTTGCGTTCCGGGCCTCGCTCAGCGGGACCAGCGGCGGCCTTTTGGACGACAACGGTATTTACCGTACCAGCGGAGGGGCCATCACGCAGATTGTCCGCGAAGGCCAGGCGGCACCCGATGGAAATGGCACCTTTAGCCTTTTGTTTGAACCCGTATTCAACAACTTCGGTGCGGTCTCGTTTAGGGCCGGTTTGTCCGGGACCAGTGGAGGAAGCTCCGACGACGGAGGCATCTATCGAAGCAACGGAACGACACTCACACAAATCGCCCGTGAAGGCCAGGCGACTCCCGGTGGAAATGGAACCTTTGCCGCATTCGGTTCTCCTGCGTTGAATGACTTCGGTGTGAATGCGTTTCGCGCCACGCTGAGTGGCACCAGTGGGGGAAGCAATGACGACTTGGGACTGTTCATCAGTGACGGAATCGAATCGTTCAACGTTGCCCGCAAAGGGAGTCTGGTCAATGGTTCGGCCATCACTGACATGGAATTCAATTTCTTCCAGGGAGGTTTGAACAACTCCGGACAAGTTGCCTATCGTGTTACGTTGGCCAACGGTGACCAGGTGATCCAGCGATTCACACCGGAGCTGCATTGGCGCACGCCAACCAGCAGTTCCTGGGATGCCTTTGGCCGCTGGACCCTGGGACTTCGGCCAGGCCAGGTTCACGATGTATTCATCGATCCATCCAGCAGCCTGACCGTCACCGGTCCGTCCGCAGTCACGACCCTGCGCAGCCTGCGGATCGGCGGAGGAACGGGGCTGGCAACGCTCAGTTTGCAAAACGGTGTGCCACTCACAGTGACCAATGGTGTAACGATTCAGTCCACGGGGACATTGACTGGAAACGGATCGATCATCGGCAACATGACCAACAATGGAACCGTTGTCGCTAACAATGTTTCCGTCGCTGGCACGCTGACCAATAACGGTGTGATCCGCGGAAACGGCCTGGTGAATTCAAACGTCGTCA
Organism: Planctomycetota bacterium; assembly: GCA_043768885.1. Lineage (GTDB taxonomy): Bacteria > Planctomycetota > Planctomycetia > Pirellulales > Pirellulaceae > BJ22. Next base: position 2,116 of record JAYVKA010000678.1, on the reverse strand, counting down.
ATACAAGCTCGGGCCGGATTCGCGCCTCGAGCGGAGAATCACTCTTCCTTTCAGGACCCTCGTTGTCCAATTTTGGTCTGATCGATGTGAGTGCAGGTGAACTGCGTGTATCTTCGGCGATCGTGAACCAGCCGGGAACGTCTCTGATTTCCCTTCGCGATGGAGCACTGACTGCCAACGGCGGGATCAACAATTTGGGGCGAATCGCTGCAACCAATGGCACTTCATCCCTGCGTGGAAAGATCGACAACACCGGAATCATTGAAGTTTCCAACGGTGCGATGGCAACCTTCGATGGCGACATCATTCAGAACGGTGTGATGCAGGTTACCAAAGTCGGCAACGTTATCAGTACCGCCATGATCCAGGGAATGCTCTCTGGATCCGGAGGTTTTGTCGGTGGCGGTGACGTGATCGTTCTCGGCGAACTCAGTCCAGGGAATAGCCCGGCCAGCGTTCTGTACGATGGAAACCTGTTCCTGGGAAACTCGGCCAAAACGATTATTGAACTGGGAGGCCTGCAAGCCGGACGGTTCGACCAGTTGATCGTCACTGGGGACCTGACCCTGAACGGTGACTTGTTGGTTTCAATTTACGATGACTTTTTGCTGGGTGCCAACCAGTCGTTTTTGATTGGCAACGTTGGAAACCGGCTATTTGACGAGTTCAACAACCTGGGAGAAGGCGCACTTGTCGGAAACTTCAACAACCACAATTTGTTCATCACCTACAGGGCCGGCGACGGTAACGATATTGCCTTTTTCAGTGCAATCCCGGAACCTTCGTCGATGTTCTTGCTGATGCTGGGTTCGGGATCACTGGTATTCGTGCAACGACGCTCCGGTCGGCGAAGTTGAATGCGGTAAGTCGTGATGCTTAACAGGAATCAAATTGGGGGCCATGAGAGTCGATGCCTGGATCAACGATCAGATGGGTAATTTTTCTGGCGCAACCGTTCCATTAAGCTGACCCGTTGGACACGCCGGGCTGCATTCGGGTTTTCGGTGGTTGTCCGGGAGATCCACGATGAACGCAGACGGATCCGGTTGGGACGAGTGGACACGCGATGCAAGACATTGATGAGTTGTTGTCGATTTGGGAGAGACGGAAGGAAAGCGGCGACGAAGTTTCCGCTGAGGAGCTTTGTCGTGACTGCCCCGAACTGCTTCCTGAAGTGGAATTGCAAATCCGTGCGCTGCGGGCGGTCGAGTCACACTTCGGCGAAACCGGTGGCAAAAATGATGCGCCTACGAAACCGGATGCGGAACGCGTTCGCAATTTCATCAATGTTCCGCTGAGCGTTACGTCCAGGTTTCGCATCGAACGCCATCATGCCAGTGGTGGACTGGGCGACGTGTTTGTTGCCCTGGACCCGGCGCTAAATCGTCGCGTCGCAGTCAAGATTCCCCGCGCGTCACGAATGTCGACGGAACAGCGAGCACGATTCGAACGCGAGGCACGCGTCACTGGCCGCCTCGACCATCCCGGCATCGTCGCAGTCCACGCGCTCAAGCAGGACGACTCGAACCAGCCTTGTTATGTGATGCGTTTTGTCGAGGGGCCAACGCTGCATGATCGCTGCAAGGAATTGCACGACAAGTGGAATGGGCAAAACCAGGCGAACCGCTACGCCACGATGGAGTTCCGGCGTTTGCTGGAGCAGTTCGTTGCACTCTGCAACATCGTCGCTTACGCGCACACCCAACAGGTTATTCATCGCGACATCAAACCGGCGAATGTGATCCTGGGCCCGTTTGGCGAAGTGCTCCTGATGGACTGGGGACTGGCACGAGTCGATGGGGAGCCGGTGGTTGCCGAGACGAACCAGTCGATCAAGGCGGACTCTGTTTCCAAAATGTTTGGCTCCCTGGAAAAACCAGTTGGGTCAGTCCCGGTCGATGTAACAAAATCCGGACAGATCCTCGGCACTCCTGCGTTCGCTGCGCCTGAGCAATTGCTCGGACACGTCCAACAAATTGACCAGCGCTCCGATGTGTTTTCACTGGGAGCAACACTGTGTTTCATGTTAAGCGGAGAAGTACCGGTAGAGCGGTCAGCGTTGCCTCAGCATCTCGAACGAATTTCCAGCGGACGTGGCAGCCCCTTTCCGGACAAA
>JAYVKA010000677.1:0-3768 GCA_043768885.1 Planctomycetota bacterium | reverse complement strand
AGAACAAATGAAACGGGAATGTGATCCCGGAATTCTTCGGACGCAGTAACATGGGAAACCAACTCATTCAAATCAGCAATCCGAAATTTACTCAAGTCCACTGGCTTCGGCGTGCGAATCCTGTTCTCGCCGCGCACCGCTTCGATGGAATTCCAGCTGAAGATCGCTCCGCTGACGGTCCAAAGCAGAAGCTGAATCCCGATCACCAACCCCAAATACCGATGCACTTTCCGCCAGGTTCTTGCTTTCATCGCGTTTCATTTCCAGTGGTCAATCTGCTTGAGCCCATGACCGGCAATTGAATCCGGTCAACAAAATCAAATTCTTGCCTGATGTAACAAAAGATACGGAATAATTTTCACACGCTTGCAAAAAAAACTCCCTTCGCAAAATTCAAATCTGCGAGCCAGAAGTCCAATCACAGTTTCATCGAATGCACCTACCAGAATTCCGGTCGTCGGAACGGGAGTGGCACTGTCCAACTGGTTGCCATGATCTGCGCAATCATCCTCGTCTTGCTTTTCGGCTGATTCTCCTTCGTGGTCGTGGTCTGTGTCATCCCTGGAGTCTTGCCGCCAGGTACGATACAGGATGGCGGCGCAAGTTGTCATTCGTGCACATCCAGAACCGGATTGGTCTCCAGTTTCTTCATTTGCGATATGGCCGCAGGAGAATAGCGGGCCAGTTCCATCGTGTCGATGTAGTGGCCGTTCCAGAAATAGTGTTGCCGAAAAAACGCTTCGCGAATGAACCCGTTTTTCTCCAACAGGCAAACCGAAGCCATGTTGAGCGCATTGACCGACGCCATGACCTTGTGGAATTCCATTTCACCAAATCCATAATCAACAACCGAGTTCAACGCTTCGCTCATCAACCCTTTTCGATGATAAGCTGGATCGAGCAGATAACCGACTTCGGTGCGACTGTGTTCCTGTTGGGTCCGGAAATATCCGATGCATCCAATCATCACCGGGGAATCATGCAGAGCGATCGCCCACATGATCGCTTCTCCCGTGTTTTGGGCTTCCAGAATCGTCCCGACCAGAGTCTGGGCATCTTCCAGAGAGTTACAAAGCGGGCGGTCGATCAACCGCATGACGTCTCGGCTGGAACGCAAACGATACATTGGGCCGGCATCGTCCGGGGTCAGTTTCCGAAGAATCAATCGGTGCGTTTCAAGAATTGGGAATGGGTTCGTCAAAAGAATTTGCATGATTTGCCGGTTGTTTCGAGCGTGTTTTCACCGATGGTTTGGCATGAATCGGCGACATTATTGGATCGTTTCCCGGGGACATGCAATCTGCTGCGCCAGAATTCGCCGAATGGAACGTCTGTTTTTCATTCGCTCCTCCCAAACGAACCACTTTCAATTCGTTCCTTCCACATCGGCACGTCACTTGGAAACAAGTTCACTAACCGTTTGGGTGTACCTGCTTGAGTCGCGATCGGACATTGCTTTTGCGATAGACTGCCAGTCAAAACAGGGATTGATACCAGGCTCGTGCATACAATCTTTTGGACTTGTCTCTGACGAATATGTCGTAGCCATTTCCCGCTTGCCGGAAAAGCGTCTCCGTTGCAGAGTTTGGTCCCGGGATTCAGACCATCCTGACGAAAGGTCCCGCCTTCGGAGACTCGGCATTCAAACCAGGAAGTGGCGATTGAATTCAGTCCTTTCGCCATAACGAAAACTACATTGCTGGAGGGCAACCAACGGTTCGCTCGATTTGAGCGAAAGTCCCGGCCAATGTCGCTTCCAGTCGGGCAGTTTGAAGCTGAAACATCAAGACTTCGGTGTAGTTGTCCATCAATTGTACGAAGGTTGTTTTGCCGACCGTGTATTCGGAGAGGGCTACATTCAGTGCCTGTTCGGCTTTGGGGTTGATTCGATCGACAAACAACGATCGTTGCGTCTGGAACGAGTCTGCTTCCGCCAGCAGCCGTCGAAGTTTGCCTTCGATCGACAGATGTTCGGCTTCGAACTGTTGGGTCGAACTGATTTGTTCGGAAGCCGCTTCCCGGACGCCTGCGCGAATTTTCTGTTTCCAAACCGGCAAGTTCATGCCGACCGAAAAACTGAGCATGTCATTTCCCTGGGCAACCGGACTGACCGCGCCTCCTGCGGTCATGATCCCGTATTGCGTGCCGAGTCGAATGTCCGGGTATTTTTGCAGGCAAGCCAGTCGCTGCTTTTCCATGTCTCGCTGGATTTGCCAAAGGAGTTTTCTCAATTCGGGGCTGCACTGTTCGGCTTGGCCAATCAGTGTTTCCATTTGGGTTGGGAAATCCTGTATCGGCAATGATTCATCGGCTTCGAGACCAGTCGCGGTTGGGGACTGGATCAGAGCAGCCAAATCGGCCTGGGCGACCGCTTTTTGCTGACCGAGTTCCAAAAGTTGTTGTTCCAGCTTTTCTTTTTCCAGTTCGGCGCGAATGACGTCCTGTTGGGAACCTCCGGCCTTGTAGCGTGCCTCGGCAACTTCGACCAGTTTGGCGACCAGGTCGCGGTTTTCCTCAACAATCTGAATAGCCCTGCCCGCAAACCACAGTTCGTAGTAAGCCAATCGAACCGACTCCGCAATTTCCCTTTCAGTGCTTTCGACTTCAGCCTGCACCATGCCGACTTCGCGATTGGCAATCTCCCCTTTGGTTCTGCGCTTTTCCGGATGCGGAAATTCCTGGCTGATTCCCATTTGGTCGGTCATTCGACCATCGGCCGTCTGAAGTGAAAGGGACTGAATCGGATAGAACATGGTATCAACCATTGGGTCGGGCAAAGCGATTGCCTGGGGGAAGCGTTCCTGTGCAGCTTCAACTTTGGAACGTGCGGCCAGGATTTTTGGATGGGACGCCAATGCCAACTGCAAGTATTCATTAACGCCATGCTGGCCTGTACCAGTTTCGGATTGACGGGTACCGGCATCATCTTCCAGCGACGGTCGTTGGGCATTCGCTGCAGATGGCTTTTCGATCGCTTCGGATTGTCTTTCCCTGGCGTCCTGTTCCTGAAATGAAACAAGCTGCAACGGACTATTGTGTGACACCTGCGCAATGGAATTGTTCGGTGTTTGAATTGCCTGCTTGGGCCGGACCTGGTTCCGGCCAGCAACAAATGGTGGTTTATGGTTTGTCGATCCGGCACCCCAATTCGTGGCACGGCAACCACAGTTTGAAAAAGCGGTTGCCACGATCAGAATTGCCAACAAGGATCGATCTTGTTGTCGCGAGTTGTGGCTCATCGGAAAAATCCCTTGCGACAATCTCAAAAATTACAGAGTAAACCGATTCACGCAAAGTCTTGGCGTGCATCAGCAAGCCTCATCGTGATGGATCGGAATATTCCGGCAGTTTTGTTGGAAAATTGCAAGCAAAGGACAAATACCCCCCGTTCGGAATAACCGCCAAGAATTGACAATCGCCTGAATCCCCAGCCAAAATGGCCTCCGCAAGTGTCCAGCGGCGCAAAGGAGGGAATAACGCCGTTTCTGCTCGAGCTAGCGGCCGCAGGCGGAAGCTGTTTTGACCGCCAAAGACATTTCCTGAATTGACGAAATATTGGACTCATCGCATACTTGAATCGTACGGCCATGAATTTTTGCAGCCGCATTTTGGAAGGCACAGTTCTGTTTACCGCCCGCAACAAAGCGATTTCCTGGTTCCTCGTCACGGTTCTGACGTTTGGAAACATGTTTGCTTTGCATGTCCGATCGTGCGGTGCTGAATGCAAATGCAGTCAGGCTATCGAATGCCATTGTTGTGCGAAACGAA
>JAYVKA010000676.1:0-10958 GCA_043768885.1 Planctomycetota bacterium | reverse complement strand
GGGTTGGATTCACGAACGATTTCTATGATCCGGCAAACAGCATCGATCGAAATGTTCGTGTCGATGCGATTCTGATCGACGGTGTCCGATTGGAAACAGAGTTGCCGACGGTCTGGTCGACAGGAACCTGGAAACCGGAAGACGGCGTGGTCGCCGGATTTCGACAAAGCGAGTACCTCCACTCGAACGGTTATTTTCAGTACCCTGGCAGCGGCGGCAATACCGGCTCGGTAGTTCAGATTCGCGCTTCGGGTGATGTCGGTGGCGAACAGATGGAGTTGCGGATCGACGGTACCACGGTCAGCAGCTTTGCCGTAACAGCTTCGTTCACCGATTATTTTTGGCGAGCGCCTGGAACCATCGCAGCGAACCAAATTCGGGTTGCATTTACGAACGACTTCTACGATCAGGTGAACAATGTCGATCGCAATTTGAACGTGGATCACATTGCCATCGACGGAATTGTCCATGAGACGGAGGGGCCAAATGTCCTGTCGACCGGAACCTGGTCTCCAGCAAATGGAGTTCAGCCCGGTTTTTATGAAAGCGAAACACTTCATACGATCGGATATTTTCAGTACGATAGGTTGCGCAGTTTTGGCTCGATCGCGCTGCAAAACAGCGTCATCAATGTGGCAGAGACCGGCGGGACGGCGAATATTGTGATTGTCAGAACCGGTGGCTCCGACGGAACGGTGACAGTCGACTATCGCACGGTTGCCCTGACTGCTACCACCGGTACCGATTTCATTGCCAGAACCGGACGGGCCACTTTCCTGCCGGGCGAGACTGCCAAAACGATTTCCGTAACGATCCTGGATGATTTGATCGTCGAAGGGGACGAGCAATTCAGCTTTACGATTGATAATGTTCTGGGCGGCGCGGCGCTGCTTGCTCCCCGTACGGCTACGATCACAATTCAGGACAATGACTCGATTCGTGCAGCCGGAACCGGATTGCTGGGTGAGTATTTTGACAACACCGGCTTTACCAGTCGTTACATAAACCGCGTTGATACCACTGTAAATTTCAACTGGGGCACAGGTGCCCCGGCCTCCGGAATGGGAGGCGACACGTTCTCGGTTCGTTGGACTGGAAAAATCGAGCCGCGCTTCTCGCAAACCTACACTTTTCAAACCCGTACCGACGACGGAGTCCGATTGTGGGTCAATAACCAGTTGATTATTGATCGCTGGATCAACCAGCCGGAAACCGTGCACGCTGGAACGATCGCGCTGCAGGCCGGAGTGTTTTACGACGTCCGGATGGAATATTACGAGAATGTAGGACAGGCACTCGCGAGCCTGTCGTGGAGCAGTCCCGGCCAATCACTTGAGATCATTCCGCGCAGCCAGCTTTATCCCGCTGATCCACCGCCGATAACACCGGGCAATGAGATGCGGACGCAAAACCTCTATTCGGGGCTGATCGCACCTACGTCAATGGATTTCAGTCCGGATGGCAGCAACGTATATATCGCGGAACAGCGTGGCGTCGTTCGTGTTGCGAGAAATGGAACGATGTTGACGACGCCGTTTCTCGATTTTCGTGACCGAGTTAATGGAACACGCGACCGGGGATTGCTGGACGTCGCGGTCCATCCAGATTTTGCAAACAAACCCTACGTCTATTTGATTTACACCTATGACCCGCCACATGTGAATGGATTTGCGGCTGGCAGTCTGGCCGGGCCGGACGGCAACGGAAACCGTGCCGGGCGCGTGACAAGAGTGACAGCGGATGCAGCCACGAATTTCACAACAATTGTGCCGAACAGCGAAGTCGTGTTGATTGGCAACAACAGCACGTGGAGCAATTTCAACGCGTTCGTCAACAGCACGACGAATTTCTCTGAGCCTCCCGCCGGCATTCTGCCCGGTGGCGGGAACCTGCAGGACTTTATCGCAACCGATAGCGAGTCGCACACGGTGGGCTCGGTTGAGTTTGGAAACGATGGAGCCCTGTACGTATCCATTGGCGACGGAGCGTCTTACAACCAGGTCGATCCACGCAGTGCACGCGTTCAGGATATCGGCAATCTGTCGGGGAAAATTCTTCGAGTCGATCCGTTGACTGGAAAGGGTCTCGGAACCAATCCGTTTTTTAACGGCAATGCTGACGCGAACCAATCGAAGGTCTGGCAGTATGGGCTGCGCAATCCTTTTCGAATCGCGCTTCATCCGACCAGCAACAAACTCTACGTGGGTGATGTCGGTTGGACCCAGTGGGAAGAATTGAATTCGGCACCGGCAGGAACCAATTTTGGCTGGCCGTGGTACGAAGGCGGGAACGGAGTCAGTCTGAAAACAGGCGGGTATCAGGACCTGGCAGCAGCTCAAATTTTCTATTCAAGCGGCCAAACGGTCACTTCCGCGTTCTACGCCCTGAACCACGCAGCGTCAGGGATCAATGCAATCGTGATGGGCGACGTTTACACCGGCTCGGTTTTCCCCAGCCAGTATCGGGACAACGTCTTCTTTGGTGATCTTGGTCAGGGCGTCATTCGTAATGTGCGTTTCAACGCAAACGGTACGGTGGCCCAGGTTCAAACGTTTGCGACCGGCCACCAGTACGTGGTCCAGATGGTTCAGGGTCCGGACGGAAATCTTTATTTTGTCGATCTCGATGACGGCATTGTCGGACGATGGACGTTTGTGGAGGGAGCCCAAAATTCGTTCGCTGCCGGAGTGGCTACTCCGGGAACGCCAGCCGGAAACCTGCCGTCCAATGCCGCGCTGGGAAATGGTGTGATCATTGCGACAATTGATTCAGGACTGAACGTCACGCATCCGCAACTGGCTGGCAAGCTTTGGGTTAACACCACAGAAATTGCCGGAGACGGCCTGGACAATGACGCCAATGGTTTGGTCGATGATGTGAACGGATACGATTTCGTGACGGGAAGTGGCAACTTGACCGACCCGTTTGGTCATGGAAGTTTCATGGCAGGTTTGATTTCGGGCAGTCAGCTTGGGCAGTTGCGCGGGATTGCTCCCGATGCGCGATTGATGTCGCTGCGTGTATTGGACAATGCAGGTGTCGGTCGCAGCCGCGATGTCGCAGCCGCGATTCGGTACGCGGTCGATAAAGGCGCGAAGATTATTTCACTGACATTGCGGGTTGATGGCAACAGCGCGGCAATTCGCGATGCAGTCGATCATGCGCGACAGCGCGGAGTGCTGTTGGTTGTTGCAGCCGGAACTAACGCCAGCGGTGATCCATCTTGGCTGGCCGGATTGTCATCCGGGTTCGAAAATGTTCTGGCCATCGGCGCGGTAGATACAAGCGGAACACGGCTCGCAGAGTCGAGCCTGGTTGGCAACACGGGTGCAGTGCAACTGGATGCCGCAGGACAGGCTTTTGGTTGGACCAGCACGGGAACGACGACGACCTATCGTGGAAGCAGTGTCGCAGCGGCGATTGCCAGCGGGACGGCGGCAGTTGCCCTTTCGGTGAATCCGGACTTGAACGCCAGACAGCTGCGGGAGTTGCTGGTGGCGTCGGCAACGATTGCCGGTTCCGGTTCGGACGCGGCCGGGACGCTGAGTTTGAATGGGGCTGTTGCGCTCGCAGCCCGGTTGCGCTCAGTTTCATTTTTGCAGGTCGGAGCCCGTCTGAATATTTTTGCCACAACTGGTGACGATCAAATTCGTTTCGGCGTCCAGGAACAATACGTCGTAATCAATGGCGTCGGCTTTGAAGTTCCCGGTCGAAATTTGTACACACAAGTGATCATTGATGGACTGGGCGGAACCGATCGCCTGACGATCAAGGGAGCGGAGGGTGGTGCTGATTACGGTTTGCTCAAGACCGGTTACATCAGCCTGACTACGGCAACTCAATTTGTTCGCGGTGCCAATTTTGAACAGATGGTCCTGCTGGCCGGTGATGGAAACACGGTCGTTGATTTTTTCGATTCAGTCGGCGACGACCAATTGGCAGTGGCCGATGATCTGGTGTCGCTGTTAGCTGGCGGGTACGCATTTCAGGCGGGAAATTTTCGGCTCAACCGGGTGTTCGCTTCCCAGGGAAATGACACGGCAACATTTTCCGGAACAGACGCCGATGAGCGATTTCTTGGCCGCCCCGGTTTTTCGCGACTGGTTCGCGGCCCGGTGGTGATCCAGGCCAACCAGTTTGATTCAGTTGTGGCTGCGATGGGTGGTGGATTCGATGATGTGATTTTCGAAGGAAGCTGGCGAGTCGAAAGACTGGAGATTCGTCCGAATCAGGGAAGGCTGACCGGAGACGGTTTTTCGGTCGATGTCAGCCAACTTGAACGGACAACCAGTTACGGGCACGGCGGCATCGACAACATGCTGATGTATGACGGACCGCAAATGGACATCGTCAACACGCAAGTGCTGAATACGTTTTTGCTGGGGATCGGCTACGACCATCGTGCCTACAGTTTTGAAAATTCAAGTATCTACAGTTCGGGTGGGCTGGATCGCGCGACGCTGACAGGCACTTCACAGAATGAATCACTGGTTGCGTTACCGTCAATATCCCGTTTTTCGGGAGACACATTTGCCACTGAAGCGTTTGGGTTCCCGATCGTGTTGGTCCGGGGGGCCGGAGGCAATGACCAGGCCAACATTCAGGGCGCGATTGGCACCGACTATTTTTGGTCCTCACCAACAATGTCAGTACTCAACTCGGGTGCATTCACCCTGACCACGCAACAGTTTGCCCAAACAACATTTGCGGGCAATGGCGGAACGGACTTTGGAACGCTGGTAGACAATTTGGGTCAAGACCAGCTGACCCTGTATCGCAATCGGGCGTTGTTGGCCGGAGCCGGATACTCGGTAGAGATCAAAAATGTCAGTCGATTGCAGGCCCAGTCGCTGGTAGACGAACCTGTTGATACCATTCGCTTCCTCGATCCAGAACTGGACTATCAATTTGAGCAGTTCGGTGACTGGCAATTGCTCAACTGATTTTCCAGTTCAACCTGTTTGGTGAGCTGTTGTTGTGCCAGGACATTGCCAAGTCGCACGAGGTGTCCCTGTATTATTACATCCCCGGTGCGGTTGCTCCGGCCAGTCCCATCAGGCGATCACCAAAGCCTTGCCGACAAGCAAGCAGGTCTTCCGTTCGACGACAATCGGGTGACGCAAAGCTGTTCAATTGTTCCGTTTGCGGGAGCAGCGAAAGTCGTGGTGTCCCTCCGGGAAATTGATTTGCCAGAAAATTTACCGTTGGCATCGACAGTTGTTGGCTACGAACCGGATCGAAATTCAGAGAGACCGATTCGAACGGGCGAATTCCTGAGCGGGCACTGCGATCCAGCGTTTCATTCAGATTCAATTGATAACCGCCGCTGGTACTTCCCCAGGTTTGCAATCGGACGTAGTAGTACTCGTTTGCATTGACATGGAAACTGGTTCTCGAATTAGTCGAGTTTCCCCAATCGTCGTTATAGGTGATTAACTGACCTGCGCTGTTGTAGATATAGAGCAACGTGTCAATGTTTCCGGTCAACCGGGATGCCGTCGCGATGACGTTTCCACTGGCCGCCGGGCGAAACCGGAACACATCCACATCCGTTCCGGTTTCCGCCACAGCATTGACAGTGACGCTGTTGGAGCTGTTGAGCGTAAGCAGCGTCGCAGTTGCTGAAGTGTTGCCGTGATCGTCACCACCACCTCCTCCTCCTCCTCCTCCACCACCCCCGCCGCCGGTTGTGGTGCGATTGACGTCCAGTGTGAAACTGCCGGTTCCTGAATCCGCATACGACCCTGCAGATGCGTAGTAGGTCCCCGCGTTGAGCGTCATCGAAACCCGGCTGTTGACCGTATTGCCATAGTCGTCATTCTGGGCGATCAGTTGTCCAGCTGAATTATAGATTCGCAAATACGGATCCAACCCGCTTGCTCCCGTCAGCGAGATCGTGCTGGTTCCATTGGCAGCCATGTCGAACCGGAAAACGTCGCGGTCGGGACCAGTTTCCAGGACGCCTGTTCCCCGGGCGTTTCCGGCGCTGCTGAAAGTCAGTCGGGTGGCGTTGGGGCCCGGCGAATTGGCATGGTCGTCACCGCTACCACCACCACCGCCACCTCCACCTCCACCACCACTACCGACGATTCCATCGATCCATGTTTTGAATGCATCGACGCGAGTGTCAAACGAATCGTCACCAATACCCGCGTTGGCGTTGGATCCGCCGGAAGTAACCCCAGCCAGGTATTGGATTCCGTTGACAGTCAGAAACGCCGGTCCACCACTGTCGCCCGGTGCTGTGTTGGATTCGCTGTTATTGTCGAAATGCCAGGTGAAAAGAGTTGGCTGGACGCCATCGATCGGAGTCGTCCCTACCCGCTTGGTCCCGAATGATCCGTCCGAGCCCGAGTTTCCATTTCCCCCACCGCCAAACCCGACCAGAGTCAGAACTTGTCCTACCGATGGAGTACCGCGGAAAATCTGCGAAGGGGTGACGCCACTAACGGCACTGTTCAGTTCATAAATTGCGATGTCATTGGCCAGTGTACTGTCGTTGTATTGGGGGTGCACAAAAACGCGTGATGTCGAATAGGTGGTCCCGTTGACCAGGAATCTGCCGGCCGTGTTGGCTACGCCCACCGCGCAGTGTGCAGCAGTCAAAACGTAACGCGCCGCGATCAGCGTGCCCGAGCAGAAGAACCCGGTGGTATCACCTATCAGTCCAACCGAGGTGTAGCTGTTGGTCGGCGTACCATTGATGATCCGCGCGATTCGCGGTTCTTCCGGTTGTTGCGATCCCGATCCCGCATCGTTGCGTGTACTGCCGACCCATGTCAGGCCCGGTTCGCCGTCAAAATTGTTTTCTGGCCGAGCATGATGATGGCTGTGCCGTGCGCCCTCGTTGGAGGTGGTGTTTCCAAATTGCGAGCGCACAACCGGCAACGATTCCGCATGCGATCCGGTTGCAGCAGCATTGGCCGAGAACACCTGGATCGAACGCGATGGCCCGAACTGCGACCATTGAAGCCGGTTGATGGCCCCGGAATCCCGCTCGTCGTCCAGAAATCCGGCGGTTCTGTTTTCCAGCTGGCGAAATATCGAGGGACGAACAGGATTTGAAAATGGCAGGCGCATGGCAAGCCTCGCAGGTGAAAGGGTCCGTAAAATACACCATCGCTTCCGGACAAATTGCGACTGGTTCCGGCGGTGGTAGAATAGTTACGGAAGCAGAACCAGATTTCTTGCGCAAAAACCAAAATAATTCCAGGAATTCGCAAAGATCCCGCTGGCCGCCGCCCCGACATGCCAGCTCTGCTGTCGGACCATCCACCGAAAGACCGACCCGTTGAACGAGAATCCGGCCACGACGCGAGTTACCCTGTTGATGAAGGTCACGCAGTCGTGTGCAGCTGGCACCGGTCGCAGCGGGGACTCGCAGGCATGGAACGAATTCGTCGCGACCTATACGCCGCTTGTGTTCGGTTGGTGCAGACGGTTGGGGCTGGACGACGACGAGTCAAAAGACGCAAGCCAGGATGTTTTGCTGAAACTGCTTACCGCCCTCAGGGAATTTCATTACGATCCTGCCCGTGGCCGGTTTCGCGCGTGGCTGAAAACTTTGACTTCGAATCTTGTTCGCGACTTGCATCGATCGGCCCGATCCGGGGATGTCGGCAGTGGTGATTCCAGAATCATGCACAGGCTGTCCCAAGTGGAGGATTCGGGGGTGCTAGAAGAACTGGGTGACATCTTTGTGAGAAAATACGACGAAGAGCTTTTGGAAATTGCCAGCCAGCGGGTTTGCCAGAGAGTGGAACCAAAGAACTGGGAGGCGTGGCAGTTGTACGCTATCCAGCAACAGGCCGCCCGCTCCGTGGCCGACCAGCTTGGCATTCCGATCGCCGAGGTCTATGTCGCCAAATCTCGTATCACCAGGATGTTGCGCGAGGAAATCGACCGAATGGAACAGGGCAAAACCTGACATTCAGCATGCAAAAAACCAGCGTTCAAAATTGTCCGGAAAAAACTGCGCTCGCCGAACTGTTATCGGACAGCCTGGACGCGGTTGTTCGCACGAAGCTGGTCGGGCATGTCGAGGCCTGTCTGAATTGCCAGTCGGCCCTCGAGCAGATGTTGAACGCGGAGAATGCAATCGGACGCTGGACAAACCCTGTCGACGAAGTTGCAGGTGCCGGTTCAACTGGAGTCGATCAGTGCGCGACCAACTCCATGCCGCTTATGCAGCACATCTTCACGGATTCGCATACGGACGCCCTGGACCTGGAAACCCGATCGCTCAACACTTCCAAATCGCTTTTTCGAGACAGTCTCCCCGAGATCGATGGATTTCAAATCCGGCGGGTAATCGGCCGTGGAGCCAGTGGCGTTGTCTTCGAAGCGATTCAAACCGAGCTGGACCGGCGAGTCGCAATCAAACTGGTCACCGGCAATCTGTTTGGCGATGCCAGTGCCGCAGAACGGTTTCTGCGGGAAGCCCGTTCGGTTGCCGCGCTGGTTCATCCGAACATCGCCCGCCTGTATCAGATTTCCACTTCGCAACCATGTGGACCGTTTCTGGTTTTTGAATTCGTTGACGGAGTATCGCTGGAGACAATTCTGAAACAGCGAGGTGCTCTGGACTCACGCACGGCGACGGGGATCTGCCGGAACGTCGCCTCTGCAATCGTTGCCGCTCATCTCGCGCGAATGGTTCATCGTGACCTGAAGCCCTCCAATATCCTCATCGAGAATGAGAGTGGCGCGGCGCGGGTCGTCGATTTCGGACTGGCGATTGATCCGGCAAACGAAGTCCGGATTACACGCGAGACTTTTATCGCCGGGACGCCAGCCTACATGAGCCCGGAACAAATTCATTCGTCGCGCGAGATCGATCATCGATCCGATATCTATAGCCTGGGGGTCGTACTCTATGAAATGCTGACCGGTGAGATTCCTTTCCGTGGGCTGGCCAAATCCACACTCGAACGAATCGTTCACGAGATGCCACGGCGGCCAGCAGAAATCAATCCTGCGATTCCCCGCGACCTCGAAACGATTTGTCAAAAGGCGATGGCGAAACGGCCTCAGCACCGCTATCCGTCGATGAGCGAGCTGGACGGCGACCTGGAACGCTGGCAGCAGGGACGTCCCATTTCCGCGCGACCCATCTCGCGATGGAGCCGGGCGGGTCGCTGGGCCCAACGCAATCCCGTGACGGCCACGCTGGTTTCTGTGATCGCGACTTTGCTGATTCTGGCAGGCATTGCCTCGATGTCCGGTTTGATTGTCTTGTCCCGTGCCAATCAACGGGTACTGTTGGCAAGTGAAGAGTCCACATCAGCGGCCAGCGAAGCATTGCGGCAACGCGATCAATTGCTGGATACGGTCGAAACACTTGTCTATGGAGTCAGCGACCGTGCGGAGAATGAATTTCTCGATCATGACGAGTTGCAGATCACACTGCTGAAGTTGGCACTGGACGGACTGAAGAGAACTTCCAGCGAAACTGACACGAGCGTTGCCCTGAAGATCGCCGATGTAAACCTCCGGTTGGGAAGGGTTTATTTGCGGAAGGATGATTTTGAAGTTGCAGGGCAATATCTCGGTGAAGCCGAAAGCCTCGCCCGCCAATTGGCAAACAAGGAAGATGCCGGGCAGCAAATCAGCCGGCTGCGGGCGCGGATCGCCTGGGAACAGGTTTGCCTGCACGTTGCCTGGGACGAACTCGAACTGGCTACCCGAAAATATGCTGAAGCCAAAAAAAACACCCCACCCCTTCCCCCGGATTCGTCTATTACCGACGTACACCGCAGTCAAATATTGAGCGAGGCGTTGGGCCGGCTGGACTATGCCTTGCTCCTGGCCGACAAAGGGTCAACCGATGATCCTCTCGCCGAATTTCGCACAGTGATTGGACTGGGCGATGATCTGATGCGGACCAGCCCGCCGGCCGATGAAGGCGAAATGGACACGTGGGCGTATCAGGGACTGCACGTGAAAAATGAAGCCGTAATGGAACTGGCCGACTCGATGTGGGACCGAAAAGATTTTGCCGAAGCGGCCAAACTCGACGTGCTGGCAGTCGTTTTGAATCGGCAGTTCGATATCTACGGGCAAACGTGGATTCCGGAAGCCGCCGATGACGACCCGGCTGCTTCGAGTCTCCAACTTGCAGAAACGTACTGGAGTGAACTGATCCTTTCGGAAGATGATTTGAAAACCGGCGAGCCATTATCGAACGAGGAAAAACTCGGTCAAGCCGACAGCCATTTCAATCTTGCCGGGGTCTTGGTCGAGATGAAACGGATCGGCCAGGCCCGCAAACATTTGTTGCAGGCAATCATCCTGTATCGGGAAGTGATGACTGCGTCGAACGATACTGGCCTGGACGTTGTCATTTCTTTCGGAGACTCGCTGGCGCAGGCTGTCGAAATCGACCAGTCGTCGGGCAAGGTCACGGAACGAACAACAGCGCTGTTGACCGAACTGGGGCAGCTCGTCGAATCATTCGCCGGCGATTCCAATCGTGACGACGACCTGCAGCGCGAAATCAATCGCCTGAAGTGGCAGTATTCGCAGCTGATCAAATAACGGCCACCATGGCAACGCAAACAAACCTGATGGCAGTTCTCAAACCGTCGCCACCTTTACGCAGTGAATGGGCGGCAGCGAATCGAACAGGCACTCCCACTCCTCGCCCCCTTCGCGACCAATCCACAGCTGTCCGGTCGTTGTGCCGAAATACATGGCAGGCGTTTTGAGTTCGTCCGTGGTCATTCCGTCGCGAAGGACGGTGAAATAGCAGTCCTTTTTCGGCAAACCCTTGTTCAATTTCTTCCACGAATTGCCGCCGTTTTCGCTGCGCCAAACTGCGGGCGATGCATCCGGACAGGTGCGTGTCATCGGCTGAAGCGGCACGACATAAATCGTTTCCGGTTTGTGCGGATGAACGACGATTGGGAAACCAAAATCCGAAGGCAAGCCTTTGGCGATCGACGTCCATGATTTGCCGT
>JAYVKA010000675.1:0-4339 GCA_043768885.1 Planctomycetota bacterium | reverse complement strand
TTCAACAGCCAGAAAATCGACCCGCCGTTTCTGCTTTCACTGGCCAAACAGGAAGAAGAGGTCTTCCTCCCAGGTCAAACCGAATCGATCCGCATGAGCCGCCACTCGTTCGGCCTGCGTCTGCTGCAATATGTTCGCGACGAAGCCCACCGCTTCGCCCAACACTACCACCACATCCTCCGCGACAAATCGCAGTTCGATGAATCATAGTCGGGCAGTTCGCTGGCGGATTGAATATGAACCAGGCTTTGAATCGCAAAATCGTCGTCTTGCCCGGGCTGGACGGAACCGGATTGTTGCTCAAGCGATTCTGCGAGTACGCGCCCGATGGCGTTGATGTTGAAGTTTTGGCTTTGCCGAACGACCCAATCGACGACTACGATACCATCGGCGACTTTATTTCGGAACGGATTCGGGGACTTGAATCTTGTGATCTGGTCACCGAATCGTTTTCCGGGCCGATCGGAATTCTGTTGGCCCACCGTCATCCTGAAATCGTCCGAAGCTTAACGCTGGTCGCTTCGTTCGCAAATTCACCGGCTCCTGCTTTTGCGAAGGTGATTCCATGGTCGATTCTCGTTCGGCTTCCCATGCCTTCTTTTTTTGCAAAACGATTTCTGGTCGGGTCCGATGACTCTCTCGTTTCTGAACTGAAAAGAGCAATCCGGCAGACGTCACCAAAAACGCTCGTCCGCCGTTTGCAATGCCTGATGAATATCGACGTCACCGGTCCCTTGTCAGAGCTCAAGTCTGAACTGATTTACATCCGGCCCATCCAGGATCGGCTGATTCCGAAACGGACCGTTGAGACAATAGTTGCTGCGAATCCGGCGGTGTCCGTTCGGGAAATCGATGGCCCGCACATGATTTTGCAAACGAGCCCAGGGCAAGTGTGGGAGTTGATCGATAACGCCAAACGGAATCGGAATTCGCAGACTTGAATTTCCTGATTGCGATAGTCGCAAGGGCAGCAGCCAGGAAAAACGACGAGGACACCGTTTTCAACTCCGGTCGGGTTTGCTGGAAGGCCAATCAGCCCGTAAGTTCGCTCCCTGTCCAGGAGAAAACTCGCAGCCGCCTACATTTGTTTTTTCCCGGCTGGCTTTCCGGGTTGCTGTTCTTTCTGTTTTGGTTGATCGCCGATAACGGTCTTCAGGGGACAGACGGAAAAAACCGGGCATTTTTTGCAGCCGACAACCAGGGCAACCGGGCAGATGACCATTGCACTATTCCTTTATTGGCTGTGTCGCACGCCGGGCGGATCCAGAGAATTTTCGTAATCACCATTGTGGGCGGGGCGAAGACGATACGCAACGACAGGCGCTAATTGCAGAATTGATCTGGTGACTTTAGCCCTGTCGATGCACGCTTTTCCCGGATTCCCATTGGCCAGGAATAAATTCACATTTCACAGTGTTCCGACACGTTTTCGGTCCGCGCAAGACCAAACCGGGAATGTTCAATCTGATGGGAACTATCGCTTGAATGGTTCGATGCTGATCGCGGCCATGCCGACTGCGTGAGAGGTGGTGCCGTCGATGAAGGTGCGGATGATCGCTTCGCCGCGGGCATTTTCGGGAATAGGGAGTTCGATTTCAAACGGACCGGCCGGGACGCGGACAGTCTTTGTGGAACAGACCATGTCGCGGCAAAGTTCGTAGTCGGATTGAAGTTTCGCGGAACGGTCTTGTGCGAGATCTTCGGCACGACGGCGTTGGGGGCGATGGTAGAAACGCCCGCGCTGGTAACAGGCTTCGACGGTCAACGATCCGGCAACCGGTGCAACGCCGCGAACAATTACTGTTTCGCCCGCGCTGGCCTGGGCGATTTCCGTTGCGATTTTCAGCGGCCGGTTCAGCCTCAATAACGGATCACCCAGCAAGTGCATCATGGCGACATGTTCCTGAATTTCGACTTCCAGTTTATCGGAGTTCGGACTGACCATGCCCGCTATCGACTTGATCATTTTTCGACAATCTCCGGGACCTGTGTCCTTGTCCGCTTCCAGGGAATGGCACTTGGCCCGATGCAACAGTTCACCCAGCGTCCGGCAATCGCCATTGAACAATTCATCCATCATCTCGACCGACATGCGGGCCATGCCGTACGGCATGGTCATTCGTGTGCCACCGATAACGGCTACCGGGCCGTGTGGTTGTTCCAGCATTCTTTGTGCAAGGCTGTCGGCGCGAGCGTCAAACGCAGCCGTGAAGCAGCAAAGCATCAAGGCGATCGGGCTGCCATTGGTCGATGAAATCCATGGCACTGTCGTATTGTCGAGGATGGAATATCTGCCGTCCGGTGTTTTCACGTGGTCCAGCCGGTCGATAAATCCGTGACCAATGTAAACCCAGAACAAACAGCCCTCATTGAAACGCTCGATCGCCGTCTGGCTGAACCGTCGGGGGTCGGGACAATAGGGAGAGGTCCAGCTGCCCCAGGTCATCGACACCGAATAATCTTCGGGCATCATCTTTTGAATTACGCTTTCAGCAGCACCTTCAATTACCCGGTCCATGGTCGGATCAAAACCGCCGACGCCTGCGACCAGATTGATTCTTCGCCGCCACGATCCGTGTCCGGATTCGGTTTCGTACAGCATTGTCCGGGCCAAAATACGCTCGACCATCTCCGGAGTCTTGACCGGAATTCTACCGATCGGCACTTCTGGTTTTCCGTCGTCATCAAAATCTGCATACGGATTGTCGGTGGCGATTTCGGGAGTCGATCCGAAACGCACATTGACTTCGGCATTCACAAATCCGGTTGGGCAAAAGGCTGGACCCGGTTCCGGTTTTCCAACCAACATGATCGCTACAGGAACCTGGCGTCGGGTTTGCTGACGAATCAGCAGGCGGGTTGTTTCTCCATCGTCGCCCGGAAAAATAATGTTGATTCGATAGCCCTGCTTCTGGCGATAGTCGATCCAGTCGTCGAGGGATTCCTGGAGAGCGCGGGGGCAGACGACCAGCACCTGCGGTTGCTCTTCGAGCGTGGCCAGCATCGATAGCGCCAACAGTAGCCAGACCATTCGCGATTCACTCCTGAAACAAGACACTTGGGCAAGAACCCAAAGTCTGAATCAAGGCGAACAAGGAATCAAGCCCGATTCGTCTGGCAATGTGATTGCAGAGCGTCGATTGCGAACGGACTGCAATGGAAAGGCCATAGAAAACTTCAGGGGGCGACCGAGAACACCGAAGTGAACTCAGCCGCCCCCCTGGAGAAGAGCCCGGTTAAAGGGCAAAATGGCTTGTAGGTCTCCGGTGTTACCCGGACACTGAAAGCCTGGCTTTGATTTGCCGGTCACGTGAGGAAAAACCTGGAAGCGGTCCGGGAATTTCTGAAAAGTTGTCATCCCAGGCCTGCTTCACCCGTTACTCGCGTCGCAATCAGAACCGAATCCCCACCGAAACAGTCATGTCCAACGAATTCGAACTTGTCCTCGGTACCCGAAACGCCAAGAAAGTGGTTGAGCTTCGGGATCTGCTTCGAAACGACCCGGTCTGTTTGAAAATGCTGGACAAATTTCCCACCTCGGTTGAGGTTGAGGAAACCGGGACAACATTCGAGGAAAACGCAATTCTCAAGGCGACGACCCAGGCGCGGGCGATTTCCGCCTGGGTGCTGGCGGAAGACAGCGGATTGAGCGTCGAAGCACTTGGCGGGCAACCCGGAGTCTACTCGGCCCGGTTTGCAGGGCCGGGCGCGACAGATTCGGACAACAACGACCGGTTGATGCGTGATCTCAAGAATGTGCCGCTGGAAAAACGAACAGCCTGGTACACTTGCCACGCCTGTTTGTCAGATCCGGATGGAAAAATCCTGATCAGCTGCCAGGCACACTGTTACGGTCGAATCGTTGCCGAGCCGCGGGGCGTTGCCGGATTTGGCTACGATCCGTATTTCGAAGTCCCGGAGTATCACCTGACGTTCGCCGAACTGGGACTGGCGGTGAAATCGGTAATCAGCCATCGGGCAAAAGCAATGCGATTGTTCCTGCGCGAATTTCGCCCGTTACTTTCGAAGCAATCTGCGGTGGTACAGGTTTCGAGCATGTGAGAGCGACAAATCACAGGCTGGAAGCCGATGCCACTACCAGTCAACCGATACCGGCAACTTCCCTGCAAGTAACGCTGACAAATCGTCCAGCCATGGTTCCACGGCGCTGGCGAGGGCGACGTTTGCGTAGATGTGTTTCTGGAATTCGACAGTTCGGTCGATACAGCGGCTGAGTTGATCCGGTTCGATGTTATGTGCAATTGCCGCAGCCCTGGCCGCTTCGTCCGTTTCCGAATCGACCCATGATTCGATGTTTCAGAGTCGATGCAGCACGGTT
>JAYVKA010000674.1:0-7488 GCA_043768885.1 Planctomycetota bacterium | reverse complement strand
CGACCCAAATACGTTCGAAGTGATTCGTAAAATAACGGTGACGCGAAGCAACCGATTGGTTAACGCGCTGAATGAGTTGGAATATGTAGCCGGCAAGATTTACGCGAATCAGCTGGATAGTGACAAGATCTACGTTATTGCACCTCAATCTGGCAAGGTTCTTTCGACGATCGATTTGGCTGGACTGTGGCCAGCCAGCGAACGCCCTCGGGGGGGCGTGCTGAATGGGATTGCCGTGAATCCCAAAAATAACAAGATGATTGTAACCGGCAAGTATTGCCCGTTTATGTATGAAATCGATCTTGAAATTGTAAAGTGATCGATGTTGCCCGCCGTTGAATATTGTGTTGCCTTTCAATCCTGACAATCCGGTACAAATTGAATGAATGTTTCTGCGGTGATTGCCGCCAAAAGGGATGGATTGGAAATCGCGGGGGATGACATTCGCAGATTGATCGATGGTTACACGCGCGATGAAGTGCCCGAGTACCAGATGTCGGCCTTTGCGATGGCGGTTTATTTTCGCGGAATGACGGTGGACGAGACGACCGCGTTGACGGCTGCGATGCTCGGATCAGGCCGGACGATGAAGTGGGCTGCTGGAAGTCCGGTTGTCGATAAACATTCGACGGGCGGCGTTGGTGACAAAATTTCAATTCCGCTGGCTCCGATTTTGGCTGATCTTGGAATGCGCGTACCCATGATCTCCGGGCGGGGACTGGGAGCGACTGGGGGGACGATCGACAAGCTGGAATCGATTCCCGGTTTTCGAACGGACCTGTCGCTGGATGAAATTGATAGGGTGGTCGGCGGAGTTGGATGTGTGATTACCGCTGCGTCAGCCGATATCGCTCCGGCAGACCGGCGACTTTATGCGCTTCGCGATGTGACTGGCACGGTTCCGTCGATTCCATTGATCACGGCGAGCATATTGAGCAAGAAAATAGCCGAAGGACTCGACGCTTTGGTCCTGGATGTGAAATGGGGCAGCGGTGCGTTTATGAAAACGCTGGACGATGCGCGTGCTCTGGCAAAATCGCTCGTCAATATTGCCAGCAAAATGGGAGTTCGAACGACAGCGGTGATCACCGACATGAACCGTCCGCTGGGGCACTGGATTGGCAATACGGCCGAAGTCAACGAGTCGATCGATATTCTGAAAGGGCAGGGGCCCGAGGATACAACCAGGCTGACCGAATTGCTGGCCGAGGAATTGTTGCTGGCGACCGGGCTTTCGAAAAACCGCGATGAAGCCAATGCCCGGGTTCGCGAATCCGTTTCCAGTGGTCGGGCAACGGAGCGATTGGAAAATATGGTGCGGGCTCAAGCCGGCGATCTGAACAAGACTCGAATACTGCATGCCAGCCATCCCTGGAATTCGCCCAGGACTGGAATCGTTGGCGCGATGAATTGCGAGTTGCTTGGAATGGCTTTGATTGAGATGGGTGGAGGTCGAAAAAAACTTGGCGATCAGGTCGATTCAGGAAGTGCGATCGAAGTATTGCTTCAGCCGGGCGAACAAGCCGAGCAGGGGCAACCGGTGGTGAACCTTTGTTTCAACCAGAAACCAGGCCCAGCGGTTACGGATTTGATCGTTCGCGCAATTCCAATCGTTGACCAGGCGCCGACCGCCCAGCCACTGGTCGTTGAAACGATTCAATCCGAATGAATGAAAAGTAAACAAATGAAACAGCCAGAGATTGATTGGGACAGCCTTGTCGAGGCGGCCATCGAGGCCCGCGAGAGGGCCTATGCTCCTTACTCGAATTTCCTGGTCGGAGCAGCGCTGTTGACCAAGGATGGCGCGGTTTTTCGAGGCTGCAATGTAGAAAACGCGAGTTACGGGCTCTCATTGTGTGCCGAACGAACGGCGATTGTTCGTGCGGTTGCCGAAAGTCAACGGGATTTTGTGGCAATCGCGGTGGCAGCGACGCCGTTGGCCACTCCCTGCGGAGCTTGCCGGCAGTTCCTAGCCGAGTTTGGCCTGGGAATTCAGGTAGCGTCAATCGACGTGGACAATCGGACGCAGGTCAAACGCTGGAGCATTGCCGAATTGTTGCCAGAATCGTTTCGGTTGGAACGGTGACATGCCTGTCGGTCGGTCTAGAATGGCTGTTTGAAACGGCGGGGGCGTTCGGTCGACAACACGCTTCAAATCCTGGATAATTCCATTTGCTCGATCGGGTCGTGAACGATTTGATGGACTTTCCGGTATTTCAACTGCCCAGAGCTGATACCCCCTTATCATTTGGAATGTGCATGACCGCATCTCCTGAACAGGCGACAGACATCGATTTGACAAAACGGGTCGCCGCTGCGCGGGAAAGGCTGGATGCGCACACCGTTGAGACGATGGGGATTCATTTTGACGACCGTACGGGTTGCCCGTTTTGGCTGGAGAAGAAACGTGAATTGAAGTTCGATCCATTGAAGGATGTCCGTTGTTTCGAAGATCTTAAAAAATTTCCTCCGTTCGAAGATGAATGGTTGAGAGGTGGGCCTGTCGAAAAATGGCGGCCCAAACATCTGGCCAACAAACCAACCTACGTTTTCGAAACCGGCGGCACGACTGGGATTCCAAAGAGTCGGATGGTGATCGACGATTTCCGGATTGACTACGAATTGTTCAGCGAAACGCTTCCTGACAAATATTTTCCGCGAAACTCCAACTGGCTGATGTTGGGACCTAGCGGACCACGACGATTGCGACTGGCCGTCGAACATTTGTGCCAGTTTCGGGGCGGGATTTGTTTCTGCATCGATCTGGATCCGCGGTGGGTGGTCAAGCTGATCAAAAAGGGCTGGATGGAGCACCTCGAAGAATACAAAAAGCATTGCATCGACCAGGCGATCACTGTGCTAACGGCCGGGCACAGTATCAAGTGCGTGTTTGCAACGCCCAAGTTGCTGGATTCGCTTTGCGTGGAACTGGAAAATCGCGGAACCAGTGTGAAAGAACTTGGTATCACCGGCATTTTCTCTGGCGGTACCGAGTTCACTCCGCAGTGGACCCGCTATGCCGTCGAGGAATTATTGGGTGGCCCGCCCGAGGAAGGCGGCGTGTACATGACGCCGACCTACGGAAATACGCTGATGGGGTTGGCTTGCAGCAAACCTGTGACGGCGGCGGAAAAGTACAAGATTTCCTATTACGCGCCGCAACCGCGAGCAGTTACCGAGGTTGTTGACTTTTACGACAATGATCAATCGGTTTCAATCGGCCAGACCGGTCGGGTGCGATTGACTACGTTGACGCAAGAGTTTTTTGTCCCGGGGTTTCTGGAACGGGATGAAGGCGAGCGCGAGCCGCCTTGTGAGTTGTACCCCTGGGACGGCGTCAGTGGCGTTCGGCCATTTCATAAACTGGCGTCGTCCACGACAGTTGGCGTTTACTAATTCTATCGACGAAGAATCCCATGGCTTTGATGCAAATTCCGGTTGTCCGTTGGGGCAAAGTTTACGAGTCGCTTGAAAACAGCGAAGTCGTCCATTTTTTAAGTGGCGAAAAAATTGCCGAAATCGGTCAGGCAAACGGCGGGATCGTATCGCGCGATTTGCGACAGAGCCGCCGGGCCCGTGATGTGCTTCGCGAGTTTTCCTGTGCCGACCTGATTGAGCGTGTGGGAAAAGCCGGCGACCTGTTCGAGCATCAAACGCTGCAGATTGGAGGAGTTCCCCAGTCGCCGGACGATTTTGTGTTGCATCAGTCGGCTTCGACAGGCCTGCCCGAACACATGTGCCGCAGCAACATGAAAAAAAACTGTTTTGTGCTGCGGAACATGGGGGAGATTCTGGACGCGTTGACTCGTGGCCTGGATTTAAACATATACACACGTGGATACGGGATGGAATCTCGCGGGGTGGTTGTCAGCTATCAGGCCCAGGCAAACGTCCTGGGTGCCGTGCTGCCGAATAATTCGCCGGGCGTACATACACTTTGGCTGCCGGTCATTCCGCTTCAATTGGGTTTGGTTTTGAAACCGGGTTCGCAGGAGCCATGGACGGCTTACCGAATTCAGGCGGCCTTTGTGGCGGCTGGAATTCCGGCCGAGGCGATTTCGCTTTACCCAGGCGGACACGACGTGGGCCAGGCGATTTTGTCGGGATGCGATCGGAGCATGATTTTCGGATCGTCCCAAACCGTCGATCAATACAGCGGCAATCCAAAAGTTCAGGTCCACGGTCCGGGCTTTTCCAAGATTTTTTTTGGCGACGATTGCGTTGACTCGTGGGAAGAGCATCTGGATGTGATGGTCGAAAGCGTTTTGAGCAACGGCGGTCGAAGCTGCATCAATACGAGTGCGATTTTTGCCAGCCGGAATTCTCGTGAGATCGCCGAAGCACTTGCCACAAAACTCGGGCCGGTCGAAGCCTTGGCGCCCGACAATCCGGATGCGGCCCTTGCGGCGTTCACTGCCCAGGGAATGGGCCAGTCGATTTGGAAGATGATTGAACAGGATGTTTCGGAGAATGGTGTAACCGATTGCACAGCCAGTTTCGGTCCGCGACTGGTCGAGCACGGGCGGTGCAGCTGGTTGCGGCCGATGGTTTGCCACGCCGACAGCCCTGAGCGAGCGATTGCATCCCGGGAATTCATGTTTCCGCTTGTAACGGTCGTGAATTGTCCGCAAAATAAAATGATTTCAGCCGCCGGGCCAACGCTTGTTGGTACCGCGATTACCCAGGACCAAACCTGGATTCAGGACCTGGCTTCGGCGACCAATATCGACCGGTTGAATATCGGTCCGATTCCAACGAACCGGCTGAACTGGTTGCAGCCCCATGAAGGCAACCTGACTGATTTCCTGTTCCGTTCGCGTGCGGTCCAAATGCATGCTGGCAGCCCCGTGGCCGCCGCCATGAATGCCTGACAAGTTAAACCGAACAGCTCCCGAATTTGCTTTCTCCCAAAAAAACGACCGATACAGAGAATGAACGAGGCCCCCGAAGGAATCACCGACTGCCAATTCCGGACGAGGATCGTCCAGGGAGAAGGGACAATATCCCGAACCGGTTTGCTGGCCAAAGAACTATCTGCAAAACGGGCGTTGATCGTCACGGACCACGGAATTGTCGTGGCCGGACACGTTCAAAAGGCTATCGATTCACTCAAGGAATCGGGAATCGAGGCGGTGGTTTTCGATGGGGCTGAAGAAAACCCGACGACCGTGCATGTCGAGGAGACGGTTCAGTTTGCCCGCGAGACCCACCCGGATTTGATCATCGGATTGGGAGGCGGCAGCAGTCTGGACACGGCCAAAGGATGCAATTTCCTGTTGGCTGGCGGCGGGCGGATGCAGGATTACTGGGGCACTGGCAAGGGGAAAGGGAATTTCCTGCCGATGATCGCGATTCCGACTACCGGTGGGACCGGAAGCGAAATGCAGTCGTACGCGCTGATCTCCGATTCCGAAACGCACCTCAAGATGGCTTGCGGCGATGTGCGGGCGGCTTGTGCCGTAGCGATTCTCGATCCGCTTTTGACTTTGACCCAGCCCGCTCAAGTGACCGCCGTAACCGGCATCGATGCGATCAGTCATGCCGTTGAAACCTGGGTTAGCCGACGGCGAAGCCCGTTGTCGATGATGTTCAGCCGCGAAGCGTTTCGGTTGCTATCACGAGCCTTCCCTGCCGTGATTCAAACTCCCGATTCTGTTCAGGCCAGAGCCGACATGCAGTTGGGAGCCGCCTTGGCCGGTTTGGCGATCGAGAATTCGATGTTGGGAGCGGCGCATGCTTTGGCCAACCCGGTGACGTCCCGGTTCGGAACAATTCATGGCCAGGCGGTTGGAATTACTTTGCCGCACGTGGTCCGATTCAATGGGGAACGATTTGGTGAGTGGTATCTGGACTTGTTGATTGCGGCGGGGCTTTGGCCAGCGGATGCCGCGACAGATTCTGCCGGAGAAATTTTGGCGAATCTGCTTGGCCAGTGGGTTGCGATGGCAGGGCTATATGGAGCGTTGACCGATTGCGGGGTCGGCGATAGCCATGTTTCCACGTTAAGTACCGAAGCGGTTGCCCAGTGGACGGCCGGCTTCAATCCACGGCCTGTTTCAGCGGCCGACGCGGCTCAGCTGTATCGAAATGCCCTGTAATCCCTGGGTTTTTCGAATTTTTGAGCCGTGACGCGTTAGCGGCCGGGTGAATGGCAATACCCCGTGCCTGACGGCACTTGCCTCACACTTTGGGTCAGCGTACAAAAAAAGCCCTGACTTGATCCAGGGCTTTCAATCGTTGTTTCAGGAAAGCGGGAGGAGCTTACTTGCCCTTCGCGGTTTTCTTTGCAGGAGCTGCTGGCTTCTTGGCCGCAGTTGCTTTGTTCGCAGCTGGCTTGGATGGCTTCGCGGCTGCAGTGGTTTTTTTCTTTGCCATGGTTCAAAATCCTTCGAACGTTGCTTGATGGACGACGTGGTCAAAAACCATTTTCAACCAAACTTTTCGTCCACAACTCACACTGTTTTATCGTCTCTTCCCAGTTTGACAAATACTGATTTCAGGAAGTGAAGAAAATATTGTGATTTTTTTCGGTGATCGATGTGCCGCTGTTGCTCCATGATTTGGTCGCCGCGAAATATTTGTAGCGCGCGAAGTTGGAATGGCAAAGCGCATCGATTGCCATGGCTGGTTTCAGTTGTTCAGGCGACACACCGGCTTCGATGGTTTGGTTTCCGATGATAGACTTTGGTTTCATCAGCCGTGACCTGTCGCTCGGTGGCTGGCCAAGTGTTTTTGGAGAGTCGGAATGAGAATCCCACTGATCGCTGGCAACTGGAAAATGAACCTGCATTTGAAAGAGGCTCAGGCGTTGGCGTCCGAAATCGCTGGTTCGGGTGGGGTGGCTGGAACCGAGCTCGTCGTCTGTCCACCGGCTGTCTATTTATCGGCAGTAATTCAGTCGGTTGGTCGATCGCCAATCGCAGTCGGTGCCCAAAACTGTTGGTCTGAATCCAATGGAGCCTTTACTGGCGAGATCAGCACTTCGATGTTGATCGATCTTGGGTGCGAGTACGTGATTCTGGGGCATAGTGAGCGGCGGCAGTTGATGGATGAGACCGATCAATCGGTAAACGGTAAATTGAAAGCCGCCTTGCGGGCCAGACTGATCCCGATCGTTTGCGTCGGTGAAACGCTGGAACAACGGGAGGCGGAAGAAACTTCGCAGGTCGTTCGAACCCAAATGAAGGGCTCGTTGGCGGGAATCACGTCAGAACAAGCCGCAAATACCGTGATTGCCTATGAACCGGTGTGGGCAATTGGCACGGGACGGACCGCGACACCTGGGCAGGCCCAGGAAGTCCACGCTGACCTTCGCAAATGGCTGGCCGAGCAGTATAATCCCACGGTTTCCGGCACGATTCGAATTCTGTATGGCGGCAGCGTCAAGCCTGACAACGCAGCAGAATTGATGGGCCAAGCCGATATCGATGGAGCCCTGGTGGGCGGCGCATCGCTGAAGGCCGACAGTTTTCTGGGAATAGCCCGGGC
>JAYVKA010000673.1:0-3360 GCA_043768885.1 Planctomycetota bacterium | reverse complement strand
GCGACTGCAAAACTTGTCAGCCTGGCCGACGGTGTAGAAAAAATCGAAACCGAAGATCACATGCCCGAAAGCGGTGCCATCATTGCCCGGCCGGCAGTTCCAGAAGACAGTCTGAAGGGCTATATCGCCCAGGGCCGGGATTCTTTCAAGGATCTGACGCGAGGCCTCAGTCGAGAAATTTCCCGCACCAACACCATCTACCGCGAAGCGAAGAAAGGGGAGTCGTTTATCCCGGCCCAAATCGGCGCGCCACCCACGGCCCAAATTGTCAGGATGAGGGGTCGGTCGAGCAACGATTACTTTTTTCGAAATGAAACCATCAAGAATCGGGAAGTCGACCGGTTGCGATCCCGCGTCAGCCAACTGGAAAAACTGAAAGATTCCGTTTCCGATCCGAACGACAACGAATCGCTGTTTTCACTCCTCTGGAATTTTGGCCCGCGCCTCGATCCGCGAAATGTCGAGAAGGTCGGATTCATGACCGACGCAATCGCCCTGCATGCCTTCAACGACCATGATATGGTTGTCCAGTACGAGGAAGCAGAATTCCTTCTTTGGGTCGAGTCAACTGCCGGGCTGTCCGAGGGAGCTGAATTGCAGGCCACGCCAGTCTACGTTGCCGGTACCGAAACCATCGAAATTCCTGGCTTGCCACCGCGCTCGGTCACCGTCTTGCACAGTGTTACCGAAAAGGAAATGCGTGCGGCGATCTTTGGGGCGGGAGCAGAAACTCCGGCCAAGTTACGCAAATGGAAAGACAGTTCAGGCCAGTTTGAGGTCGAAGCCGAATTGCTTTCAACGACCGCGACATCTGTTGTCCTGAAAAAACCCGACGGAAGCATTGTCGAAGTCCCCTTCGCAAAACTGTGCGACGAAGACCTGCGGTTTCTGGGAAAGAAGTAGGTGTCGGTATCTGGCAATTCCCGGATTCTGAAAGCCTTATGAAAGTGAAACCGGGAAAGTCCGCTTGTCCAAACAGATCGTTTTCGATTCGCCAACTGATATTCGTAATCACCGGAAACGCAATATCGACATTGCTGATCCGCGTTTCTTTCTCGATTCCAAATTCGGAAATTGTAATATTTCCTGCCATCTCCTTTTTGGCCGGCACCCTTGGACTTTTTGTTTTGACTGAAGTGCCAATCGGCTATTGCCTGGCTGGCGAACGGGGCAAAAAGACAGGAATGCGAATTGCTTTCGTACTTTGGTTGCTTTTCCTGTTTGTTAGCTTGATCTAGCCAGTCTCGTATTGATTCCCGGTGACTTACGATGGCAACGTCAGCTCGGTCACGGTCGTCAACGACACAAAATTGTTCGCTGTCGGTCGGGCGTTGATCTGAACCTGTTCGCTGGCAACGGTTAACGTCGAGTTTGAAGCGAGCTGGATTTCCGTATCGGAAACGATCTGGTTCACGACGAAAATCTGGTCACCAACCTGAATCCTGCCGTCAGCTGACCGATTTGTCAGGAAGCTCGTCCCCGTGCCGGTTAGAACATTGGACCCTGCTGTCAACGACGCTGTTCCATTCAGCACTTGAGTGAACGTGGTGTAATTCTGAAGCGGAACATCGGTCAAAGCTCCAAGACTTGGATCGGCAACCGTGTCCAGACCTCGTGCAAGGTTAAACCGGTTCAAAGCCTGAATTGCGTCGGCAATTACCAGGCCATCACCAATCACGCGACCAAAGACCGTGAACTGTTGTGGGTCCAGGCTGGTGGAATGGTTGGCAAGGTTAATAAACCACTGGTCCGTGCCGCCATTCGGATTGCCGGAAGGAAGGGCCATTGCCAACGTGCCACGAACATTGGACCGGGCCGCAGAAAATTCACTCCGCACCGGCGAGTCCGGTGTGATCGCCGTCACGACACCGGCAGAATTCACGTCAAATCCACCACCCTGAATCACGTCCAATCCGGCTCCAGCTGCATTGATCGAACGATGCACGATCGAATCGGCGTACCGGGTAAAGTAGTTCATGAAATTCGCAACTGTCAGCGGCGCGGCATCATCGAACAATTCAAAATCGATATTGCCCCGATTGCTGGCCATACGAACAACCGAGCCACTTGCAAAATAGACACGAACATTCTGGGTCAAGGTGTTTCCATCAGAATCCGTGGCGCGAACCACGATGGCATTCACACCCTGGTTGGCCGCGTTGTTTACCAGCGAAACGGGGATTGAGTATTTTCCGTCAGCACCTACTATCGCTGTTCCATCATTGAATACACCGTCGCCATCGCGAGAAATCTCGATCAGGGCGTTGGCGATCGAAGTCCCCTCGATTGGAAAATTCTGGACTTTTGTTACCGGAATGCCGCTGGACTGAACGACTTTTGTTTGGTCGAGTTGGGCCGTCAGTGTCAACTGGCCGACTGTCTGCTGCCGGAGAATTTCCTGGGCGGCAGCAGCCCGAGCTGTCAGGCCAGTCACAGGGGCGGTAATCCGAGCCGTCACGATCGAGTTATTGACACCGTTTCGGGTTGCACTGGATACAGTTTGCCCACCGGTCAGCGCCGTTGAGTTGGGACCGGTGATCGCGTTATCGCCTGAACCGCCGTCGAAATTGAAACCGGCCGGAAAACCTGAGACTCCAGCAAACTGGACCTGGTCAGCGCCCGAGTTGCCTTGCACGTCCAGGCCCGCTGCGTATCGGCCCAACTCGGAACGCAACAAGTCGGCTCCCCGGCCCAGTTTGACCTGGGTTCCTCCAGTAAACGCAGAATCCACCAGGTTCACCGTATCATTCCCTTTGCCGGCATCGAATTTCGACAATCCGCTGAATACCGAATCACGAATCTCAACACCGTCATGCCCATTGCCAGCTTCGAGGTTGAACGTTCCGCCAACAATCACGGATCGCAAACTGATCACGTCGTCCGCACTGCCACCCCAAACCCAGAGGTGGCGATTGATGTGGGTACCATTCATCGCAATCATGTCGGCAAACTCGTCACCGCCAACGAAAACATCGTTGGTAATCGTGACGGCTTCGAAACCGATTTTGTCTTCGCCTGCTCCACCATGAATTTCCACGCTGTCGGGAAATGCAACACCGTTTCGCAAAATCAGCTGGTCATTTCCAGCCAGCATCCAAGCGAACAATTTTCCGCCGATCGAGTTGTTGGTGCTAATCCGGAAAGACGAGGAGCCATTCACCAGTGTCCCCTCCAGCCCGTTCACGACAGCCCTTGAGTCGCGAACGGTGATTTCAACCTGGTTGTTTCCGTTGTCCCCGACCAAATAGAGGTTGCCGTCCATGATCGTCGCGGCAACATTTCCGGCCAATGTTCGGCGATGCTCGAGCACGTCGAATCGATCGATTCCAAATACAACCGCACGGCGTTTGCGAACAGCCG
>JAYVKA010000672.1:0-11088 GCA_043768885.1 Planctomycetota bacterium | reverse complement strand
GAGTTTGGTTACGATGAAAAAATTCGAGAGACCGGCACCTGGGCGCACACCGCGACAATTCACGAACGCCAGACCACCGACAATCGCAAACATGACAGCGGCGCGCGCGACCGGCGTGGTAGCCGCCGGCCAGAATTCGGCGAGGTAATTAACGAAGAGATTGATCACCGCCCCGGCTGACGTGAGGCGCACCAGCAAGGTGAACCAGCCAATCTGCACACCGGCAAATCGTCCGAACGCATGGCGGGCGTAAAGATATTGCCCGCCCGTTTCGCGGAATTGCGAACCGACTTCCGCGAACGAAACAGTCAACACTCCAATCGCCAACGCGGCGAGAACATAAGCCAGCGGTGCCGTCGGGCCAACGAGCTTGGCCACAGCCCCCGGCAGCCCAAAAATTCCACTGCCGATAACGCCATTCAAAACCAGCGCCGTAAGAGTCCACCGCCCGATTGCCCGCACAAGATGGCGGTCGGCGTCACCGGTCTTGCCAAAATCGACGGAAGGATCCGCGGGTGAAGAGGAAAGCATGACTGTGTGAAACCGGAATGAAGGCCTGGGACCGGATGACTCAATTCGACTGTCGAAAAAAAAGGACCGATGTAGCCGTCATCATACACGCCGCTCCTAAAAGCGGTTGGACCCCGGCCTGACCCTTTTTGGGAGAGAGCCCAAAATTACTAACAGGTCAGCGATAGTTGGCGAGGTCGGGAGAGCATCGCCAAGCGCGGGGAAGGGTGCCGGGCGAATTAGGACACGTGCGCCGAATGCGGATGTGTGGAGGAAATGTTTTCTTGCAAGGAACTGCGCGAAACAACGGCGTTTTCGATGGCTGTTGAAATGGAGTCGGCGCAGACTGTGATGTGCCCCATTTTGCGGCCGGGGAGTGGTTCGGATTTGTCGTAGAGGTGGAGATAGCAGGAAGGGATTTCGGCAAGACGTTTCCAGTCGGGTTCGCCGCCAGCCCAAACATCACCGAGCAGGTTGACCATGGCGGCGGGACTGGTTTGAGTTGCGAGGGCAAAGGGCAAACCGCAAACGGTGCGAAGTTGCTGCTCGAACTGGCTGCACGAAAACGCTTCGATCGTCAGGTGTCCGGAATTGTGCGGGCGCGGAGCGATTTCGTTGACCAGAATTTCTCCGGTCCGCGTGACGAAAAACTCGACGCAGATTAGGCCAGTCAAATCGAATTGCGTTGCGATTTCTGTCGCCATCTCGCAGGCCTGTCGCTCCAGTCGCGGGTCT
Organism: Planctomycetota bacterium; assembly: GCA_043768885.1. Taxonomy (GTDB): domain Bacteria; phylum Planctomycetota; class Planctomycetia; order Pirellulales; family Pirellulaceae; genus BJ22. The sequence continues at coordinate 9,843 of JAYVKA010000672.1, read as the reverse complement.
ACATTCGCGGGGCAACTGGATACGTCGAGGATATGATTGGTGTGTTGGTTGCGAATCGGTCCGTACGTCACGACATCACCGAAAACATCACGGGCCACGATCACCGAGACTTCGCAGTCGAGATCAACCAGTCGTTCCAGCGTGCAAGGCCGGGAATCGAGCCGAGTCCATGCGGATTGCAATTCGTCGATGGAGCGAATCACCGCCTGGCCTTTGCCGTCGTATCCACCGCCGGCTGTTTTCAATACGGCGGGAACATTCATTTTCTGCCATGCAGGCTCCAAGTCGCTCGCGGACTGGATCACGGCAAACCCGGCGACGGCAATTTTGCATTTGGACAAAAACGTTTTTTCTGCAATTCGGTTCTGACACGTTTCCAGCACGTCGAGACCTGGCCGCACGGGAACGATTTCGGAAATCATACGGACGGAATCGGCGGGCAGGTTCTCGAACTCGAACGTGACGACATCGACGGATTCGGCAAATCGTCGCCAGGCATCCTGGTCGTGATCCGTGGCAAGTGTGACGCGGTTGGCGAAATGGCTGGCAGGAGAATTTTTCTTCGGCGTAAGAATATGCACCTGATATCCGCTGCGCCGCGCGACCATCGCCAGCATCCGACCGAGTTGGCCACCGCCGAGAATGCCAATCGTTTGGCCAGGCAGGATTGGGTTCATGTGCCAATCCCTGAGGATAGTAGAACAATTGTCCCAATTGTTCGGCGAGGCGATGAAACCACGATGTGTTGAGCGACTTTGAAAAAATGGCTTGGGTGCGAGCGAATGCATGAACAGTTGGGAACAACTGTTCTGCTATCTGATAAACAGTTGGGGACAACTGTTATACTGTCGCGATTGTTCACAGTCCCGAATCCTCCAACACCGAGGCGGCCTGGCGGGCGTGAAAATCGTTGAGTTCTTTTTGCAGTCGTTCGTCGTGCAAGGCTAGAATCCGGATTGCCAACAAGGCGGAGTTTCTCGCGCCGGATTCTCCGATCGCAAGCGTTCCGACTGGGACTCCGCCTGGCATCTGCACGATCGACAACAGTGCATCGAGACCGCTGAGCGAGCGGCTTTGGACGGGGACTCCCAAAACGGGCAAGCGGGTTTGGCTGGCGACCATGCCCGGCAAATGGGCCGCACCGCCAGCGCCGGCGATGATTAACTGAATTCCTCGCGCCGCCGCTCCTTTGGCGTACTCGTTCATCCAGTCGGGAGTCCGATGAGCCGACACGACCCGGCATTCATGCGGAACATCGAATTGGCGCAAGACCTGATGAGCTTCATGCATCGTCGGCCAGTCCGATTTGCTTCCCATGATAACGCCCACCAGCGGCGCCTCGGCATTGGGTGCTGCGGGTGGAGTTTCTGTCTTTTCGTTCATCGATCTGCCGGTCATGGGTGGAATATTCCGAGGTCGCTGACGCCAAAGCCTGCGTACAAAATCAACATTGCCAATCTAATGTCTGGCTCACCCATCGCAAGTGTGCGAATGTTCCGGCGGTTTCCCGGGTTTGATCACATTTTCCGGCGGCTCTTGGCTTTTTTGTCCGTTTTAGGCCGGCGTCACGATAAACCTTTCGAGCCCACCCGGTGTATTGCCAGACATTGGCAATCGGGAGGAGCAAACAAATGAAGAGATCAATCATGACTCGATCTGTTGCGCCGGCCATGCCATGGTTGAAAAAAGTGACGATTGGATGCCTGTTGACAGCCGGTTTGGCCATCTTGTTGTGGAAAACGAATCCCTCGCATCTGAAACATCATCAACAAATCTGGCCGGGTCCTGCCCCCGTCGAATTGATGGACTTGTCCCGGCTAAAGCAGGCCGACATTGATTTCATTAAATCCCGGGATCCGGAACTGGCAAAGACCGCTTACAAGAGTTTTGGCTTCTGTTCGACAACGTCCAACAAACACAACGGCTCTCATAGCAGCTTCGGGATTCTCGGATCCGTCTTCGACTTGCGAACCGGTCAACAGGCGATGTCTGAACAGGCGTACGAGGCGGACGTCTTTTGCGAACATGTCACTGACGGCCTGATCAATAACATGAACCGCACCACGGAATTGATCGACGGGGTCAGGAATATCAACAGACCTGAACTTTTCCCGCAGAATCCAATCCAATCCGCAGGGCAAAGACCATGACGAAAGTGCTTTATGGGTCCATTCGACTGGTCCTGTTCGTATTGGCCACCATTGCCGCAGTGATCATCCTCGCAACGGTTTCCGGCATTGTCATTACGGTCCTGACATGGGGGCTGGGGAGTTTTCCCCTTGCCCTGGTTTTGTCGCTCGCATCCTGGATTTTGATGTGCGTTCTGGCGGCGGCGATTGATCGTTGGCGTGACGCTGATTTGGGCAAGCGGGTCAATTCCGCCAGGTCCAGGATCACGCCATTGATTTTCGCCGGCCTGATTTTGGCCTGCGGTTTCGGGTCAACTTTCTTCCCGCACACCCCGCGCTTGTCGGTCTATTGTCTACGGCCGTTGGGCAGTTGGTCGGTCCCCCTGCTGTTCGAAGCGCTGGAAGATCCGGAAGCAGGGACGGAAGCAATGTCCGAACTCAAGATTTATCCCCAAGCGCTCAAGACCTGTTTGCCACGCTTGATCAAACCGGTTCTGGCGTTCCAGGACTTCGAGCCGGGCAATCTCGAAGTCGAACAGAAGACCTGGAAGATGGAGGAGTGGAATTATCCGGAGTTCCGGGCCGCGATGCGGGCAATGGATCTAATGGGGAGCCTTGGCCCCGATGCGGCCGCCGCGGTTCCGGTTTTGCTTCGCGATGTTCGCCGCGAAAGTTTGCAAATGTTTGAAAATACCTACGAACTCAGCGAGTGGGATTATTACACAACTGGACTGCAGGAATACGACGTCAAAGGTTCGGACAGTGGAAATAGTTGGCAGGTCCTGTTTCGAATTGGCAGGCCTGCCGCTCCCGCCATTGCCGAAGCGCTGTCAAAGTCGGACAACACACGCGAAATTGCGATCCTGACGACGGTCCTGCAATACATTGGGCCGGACGCCCGCGAAGCGGTTCCCACGCTGGTGAACTTACTGGGACAGTGGAAGGAAAATGCGGACAAATCCGTGGAGCGGATCAAGATGATCATGGCCCTCGGCGGAATTGGAGCAGAAGCCGAGTCCGCTGTGCCCCTCCTGATCCAGTCAGCCACTTCGAACATTTTTCGCGAATCTGAAGCGGCGCTGGGCGCACTGGGAACTGCAGGCTCGCGGAAAAATGAAGCAGCCGATTTTCTTGTCCGTGTTGTCGAATCCAGCGGAAAAAACATCACAGGCGAAGGAGATTATCCATCTTCCCGGTCGCGCGAATATGTGAACGCCGCGATTGCGGCGCTTTCCCGAATGAATCCGGAAACCCGCGAACGCCTGTTCGGGTTTCTGGATGGCGAGTACGGGCCAACCATTGCCTGGGCTTTGGCGGGCACTCCGGGGAGTATCAGCCCGGCCGGTTTGACCGCTCTGCACCAATCACTGGAAACAGCCGGCGAGTATGATCGCCTGAGTTACGCCAGTGCGATCGGGAGTCTGGCTGGAGCCGATGACCAGGTAATTTCAGTTTACATCGAAAATCTGGAGCATCAGGACTATCTGGCAGTGCCGCTGCTTGAAAAACTGGGACCGGCCGCGAGAGCAGCCCTTCCGGCGCTTGTTGAACGATTGGTGAAAAACGAAACGCATTTTCGCTGGAAAATCCTGAAAGCCCTTTGTGCGATCAGTCCGGACCCGGACACCATCCGTCCGGCCGTCATTGATTTGTTACGGTCGGACGACTTTGCCGACGATCCCCCGGCGGAGTTATTGCAATGGTTGAAGCCAACCGGAATTTCCGACGAGGAAGTTGTTGATGCACTTCTCGCCGGAATGCAGTCACCTGGAGGGCATCTTGATGAGCGGGTCCGAATGCTGACAGGGTTGTCGCCGGCAAGCCGAAAGGCTCTTGCGGATGTGCGCAAGTTGTATCTGGAAGGGAAGATCGGCAGCGGGACCTGGGAAAATTTTCTCTGGAGACTTTCCATCTGGGACACCGTTCGCCATTCGTGGATCGGACGAATCCCTTTGTTCGCAGCTGTTTGTGCAATGTGCCTGTTGATCGAGTGTTTCGTTTTTCGCTGGAAATTGGGCCGATTGCCCCGACTGGCAGGGAATCAACGGCAAATGAAAACCTGACGGTCCATGGCCTGGATCACGATTGAATCGTTACAACTCCATTTGTTGAAAAGGAAAAACCGTGGCGTCCCATCAAAATCATGCGTTGGTATGGCAGTTGTTGCTGATCGTTTCGGCGTTGACTCCGACGGCCGGATTGGCTGACGAACCGGTTGTTCTCAAAGGGCATACTGATCGTTTGATTGGTGTGACCTATACGCCCGATGGAAAGTCTTTGGTCACTGCAGGATGGGACGGGACAATTCGAGTCTGGGACATCGAAACACAAAAACAAACGGTTGTCTTGGAGGGAGGTTTGGACGCAATTTTCGCGTTGGCTTTGTCGCCAGATGGCAAGATTCTGGCGACCGGCGAGTCAATCGGAAAATTGCGCATATGGGACTTTCAGACTGGAAAGGAAACATCACAATTGTCTGGCCACACAACCATTTTCGGGCTGGCCTTTTCACCAGATGGAACGACAGTTGTCTCGGCGGGAACCAAAGATGATGTTGCCGAAGTCATCCTCTGGAATGTTGCGTCTGGCAATCAACTTGCCCGACTGGTTGGCCATGAACCAAATGTCAGGTCAGTAGTCATTTCGCCAGATGGAAAGCGCATTGTGACTTCGGCGACAGACCAGACGGTTCGCATATGGAATCCAGGTACCGGCGAGGAACTCCAAAAAATCGATGTTTACCCAAAGTGGGTGAACGGGCTGGCCATCTCGGACGACGGTAAATGGCTGGCGACCGGCCACGAGGAACCCGCGGTCACAATCTGGGAGCTGGAATCAGGGCGAAAGCAGGCGGAAATCCATGGACACAAACGTCCGGTCCACTCACTTGCTTTTTCGCCGGACGGCGAGATTCTGGCGTCTGGCGATGCTCGCGGAATCATCAAACTGTGGAGCACGTCCGACGGCAGGGAACTCGCCCAACTGAAAGGGCATGGGCCGGAAATCATCTCTGATCTGGAGTTTTCTCGGGACGGCAAACAACTCGCCTCATCCAGTCATGACAGGACTGCGAGACTCTGGGACGTTTCCCGCCTGCTGGAAGCGAAGCCTGAAGTCCCGAAACCGATCGACCTTGGGGAGCACAAGGGATGTGTTTACGATGTCGCATTTTCGCCCGATGGAAAATCGCTGGTTTCTGCTTCCAACGACGGGACGGTCAAAATCTGGGATGTCGGATCGGCAACGTTGTCACGGGACCTGCGCGTGCACGCCGAGAGTGTCTCGGCCATCGCAATGTCTCCCGATGGAACGACCCTGGCTTCCACAGGCCTCGATCGAACTGTGGTCCTGACCGGGCTGTCGACGGGAAAGAATATCCGGGATCCGAAATGGACCGAGGATACTGTCTTTGGCGCTGCCTTCTCACCGGATGGAAAAACACTTGCCCTGTCCTGCGCCGACAGTACCGTCCGACTGTGGAACGCGGAAACTCTGGAAGAAACAGGCTTGCTTTGGGGACACGCCATGTTTGTGATGGACGCAGCGTTTTCCCCCGACGGCCAACTGATTGCCACCGCTGGCGAGGATAAAACAGTCAGACTATGGAACCTTAAGACCGAAAGGGAGGTTCAAACGTGGAATGGCCACGAGCGCCCGGTCAACGCAGTGGCATTTTCCCCCGATGGCAAATCATTGGCGTCTGCCAGTGAAGACCAATCAGTCCGACTGTGGGACATTGCCGCGGGAAATGAGACCGCAAAGATTGACACCGGAATGAAGGCCTATTGCATCGCGTTTTCCCCCGACGGAAAGTTTCTGGCTGCAGGCACCGGTGAATTCCCCAAGCCGGGCGAAATACGCCTTTGGAATGTCGCGGAAAAAACATGGGTTGCGACTCTCAAAGGTCACCGCGGCCCGGTATATGGAATCGCTTTTTCGCCCGACGGTGAATGGCTGGCCAGTTGTGGTGGTGATTCCGCAAATCAAGGTGAGCTCAAGCTTTGGCCAATGTCGCAAATCGCGAACCAGAGCGCCGCCAGATAACCTTCTTTCCGGAAACATGGAATTCATTTACCGGAAATCGTTGCGCAGGACACCACGCTGGCGAATCAGGATTCGAAATTTGATGAAAGCGAAAATGGAACACACCGTTCGGGACAGGGGTAGTGTTACCACCGAATGTGAGACCGTATGGCGGATAACAACCGGGTCGAAAGCGTAACCAGTTCTTTGGCCGAGGGCATGGCAGTCATGAAATCATGCCTCAGACCTTTTAAAGTCGGACTTGCAAGCGGCATCGGTCCATGCCGGCATGAACCGGTGCGAAGTGTTTGACAATTTTTCGGCATCACTCCTTGCCCTGCTCAGCTTGGATCGTGTTGTCGGATCGCGGCAATCGAATGGATTCCAACAGGTCTTCGGAGAATTCGAGATTGAAATCAGTGCCTTCCGGTAGCAAGAGTTCCTTGTCGATTTGCATTTCCTCCGGCGGTGATTGCAAGTCGGGTCGAAAGCGATCTTCATATTCGGGTTGCTTGAGGCTCAGCAACCGCAGTCTGCCGGTAAAACGGTTCACGACCGGTTCGAAATCGTCGGTGGATTCGATCGAAAAAATAATGTCCGGTCGCAGATCGATGGTTCGCAAGTCCAGCATCGTGTGCAACATCGACATCAGCAACTCTTTGTCGGCTCCTTTTCTGACGGTGACCAGGACGCGAAAGCCTGCGGGCAAACCCAGTTGTTGAACGGCATGTTCGATCCTTCCCTGAACTTCTTCGGGCAGGGTATCGACCATCTCGTCGCCAGCCGAAAATCGCATCGGGTCACCTGGAGATTCGCCTGGGATCACCACCTGAAGTTCGGGATAAGGGTAACTAAATTCATCGGAAGAACGGTTTGCCGTCGACAGTCCGAGTCGCAGCGCATCTGCTTTCAGGGTGGAATCGAATTCGGCGTCTGAAAGTACGTCGGGGAGGAACCGAACGAACTCTCGGGCCATCAGAAAGTCCACTTCTTCGCGGGTTCGGAACTGGTCGTCGTGGACTTCTTCGGTGATCAGCCGAATATAATCCGCCAGCTGTTGTTCCTTATCGAACAGGATTGGCCCGGCAGGTTCGGCTGGAACTTCCAGTTTCCATCCGTCATTCGTTTTGATCGCGGTCATCGTCTCTTCTCTTGTATTTGTTTCGCCTTCAATCTCGAGTTGCTCCTTGACCGACAGCTGAATCTTTCCGTTAGCCAGGGTTTCCTGTCTGACGATTTCAATCCGGATACTGTCTGGCTGGCCGGGTGGTCGATCGGGAAAACTCCGGTTCAGGATTATGTCGGCCAGGGGGCTCTCGAAAGCAAGCGGAGTCTGGCTGGCATTCGGTCCAAATCGGAAATTGCATTCTTTTGTCAGGCCGGAAACAGCTTCACGAACTTCCCGAATCGATTTGAACCTTGCCCGCAACAATTCGTCTGCGGGGGGAGCAATGATACTGGCAATCGACTCAACATCGTTCGAGCGGGTCGCCGCTTCGAAACGTGAAACCAGTTCCTCGACCGTTGCCGGGCCGGACGAGTGGATGGGCTGTCGTTGCCGGCATCCGGTCAATCCGAGGCACGAGGAAAAGACCAGACCAAGGCAGACGGCGTATCGAGCGCTCATGTTTCAAACTCCCCAATTCAGTTGTTGTCGAACAAATCGACTTGAGGAGAACGTCTCCCCCCAGGATATCGGGATCGTTGGATATTCCGGACGGCTTGGGCAGCAAAAACAGGCGATTTCGGGCAGAATTTTCCGGAATAAAAGTAGATGCCAAAAATCGTGTCCGGCGGGGAATTTGATTGCGATAGTTCTTTTGAAACGAGGCGACTTTGACTGAATCCGGTATCGCTTCAAATCAAAAATCGTTTTGGAGAAACCGCCATGCGATCACTTGGTACGAGTTTGTTTGTTCTTGTGGTACTTGTCGTCTTGATTGGCAAAATGACCAGAGACAATCGCCCCAAGCCACCCGTGGAGCCGAATCTCCCGGCGATCATGAAGAACCTGGAAGAAACCGGGCGACGACACGAGGAGATAATCAGGAAAATGGAAGACGACTCGCGCCGGGCGATTCTGGAAATGAGCAAGCACGGAACCATCTTTGATCCGGACTTGTTGCGAAAAACGGTTTCGGACGGGGATGAATCCAGATAGTTGGCCGTACGATTTTGACGTAACCTGACCCGCAAACGAAGAGGCAATCGCCACTTCGTTTGCGCCCTTTTTGATATTTCGACTTTTCTGTTTTGGGGGTTTCCGATTCAACCACCCCGTCCTGATGTCGAAATGAATCCTTTCTTCATTCTTTGTCCGGTTTGATCCGGGACCGCGATGAACCTGGCGAACGATTGATGCGAATGTTGCTCAATCGAAAATTCACGAAACAGGAGCATCAGAAATGAAACGCAAATTACAGGGTTGCATGTTGTTACTGGCATTGGCGTTTGCAAGTGGCACCGCTATCGGTCTTCAGGAAATCAATCCATATGAAATGTTCCAACAAAGGGAGCCCGATTCAGCCCTGACGATTGACCAGCTGGAAACGGCTCTTGAAAGGCTGGGACTCAAGCCGGTTACCGACTCTGCTGACTCCGGGGACCAGTTTTTGACCGTTGTCTGTAACGACGGTTACGCGGACCTGGATGTCAATTTTTCCATGTCTGGTGACAAGAAAAAGATTCTGATGAGCACGGCATTGGTTGTTGATTTGGATGTGGAAAGGATCCGCCCTGCGCAATGGGCAGCCCTGTTATGCACCGCCAACAGCCACCGGGCTGACAATTTCTACCTGCAGGAATCGCCGTTTCTCCTCGGGCTTCGCCGCAGTTTTGACAATCGCGCGGTCTCTGCCGAAGTTGTGAAAACCGAAATCGAAAGCATGATGGCAAACATTGTCCAATTCCGGCCGGCATGGGAACCGATCTGGGAGATGGCAGTCCAAAAGCCTGATTCGGCAACTACTGGTACATCAACTGGAGTATCCGCAGTGCAGGCAAGTTCTTTTGTGACCCAACGGCCCAGCTATTTGTTCCCGAAGCCGGGAAACGATGATGCCACTGATGGATTGGCGATCAACAAGGCCATCGAGCTCTGGAAATTCAAATACCACGAAGCCAATGAAATCATTGGCGGCGTTTGGAAGGAAACGGATTCTGAAGGGAAAGTGATCGACTGGGAGTTTTTCGAAAACGGCCGCGCCCGTTGGTCCAAAACCGCCCCGGACGGTTCGGTCGCCGGTGCAAATTTCGGATTTGAACTGACCGGATCGACCATCACGACGTCGTTCGACGGGCAGAAGAGTTGCTTTGAACTTGAATGGATCGACGGGGAAACCGTGCATTTGATCGACAAGGCAGGTCAACATTTTGTTTTCAAACGACAAGTGGTCGCTGGGTCAGACAAAACGACCCCGGAAACCCGGAACTGAAGATTTCCCCTGGCCGCACCTTTGGTCCCTGTTTTCGCGATAATGTCCGAATAGAGTCTGCCGCGAAAACAGGGGGCGAACGATGGTTGCCGAATCAGGTTTTGCAGAGTTGATGGAAAGGCTGAGGACCGGAGACCCGGATGCCGCGACGGAATTGATGAATCGGTACGGTGCTGAAGTCCAGCGACTGGCCCGCCTGCGACTTCGTAGCGGGCAGATGCGACGTGTTCTCGAATCATCGGTTGTGTTGCAGTCGG
>JAYVKA010000671.1:0-4770 GCA_043768885.1 Planctomycetota bacterium | reverse complement strand
CAATGTGGGAATCATCGGGTGCCCAAACCCTGGGGCACCCGACAAACTGGTCCGATCCGGCTACGTGTATCAGTGACGGTCCAGACCAGTTCGGTTCGCATTTTGGAAGTCACGGTCCTCCGCTGGTTTTGTAAGGCCTGTGCGATGGTTACGTTCAAACAATAAAGGCCGACATCGATCCCGAAGTCCTTCGCCGCAAGTGCACGCCGGAAGACGATGTCGTGCCGAATTGGGAGTAGTCTTGCGTCAGGTCTTGAAATTGGGTTTGGCCAAAGAGTAGCTCGGTGTTCCTCCACCGAGAATCACGGCGGAGGACCGCAGTGCTACTTCGGTTTAGACCCCAATTTTTGGGATTGACATTGTACTAGCCGATTGGCGATCGAATGATTCGGGGCCAAATGCGGCAATACGAAATAGTCGCGTTGCGTTTGCCGTGGAATTGCGGGGTTGCTTCGGTCGGGAGCAATGAGATTGAGTTGGGTTGGCAATTTTTTGACGGGGGATGGCCGGTGCGGGATCGTTGCGTTTTTGGAAATGCGGTTGGCGTCGTTGTTGCAGCGTTTGCTGTGATGGCCGGGACAACGACTTTGCGTGCAAATGAATTCCCGGTCGCAGTCGAATCTCGCAACGAAACAATCAAGCTTTCGGCCAATCGGTTGGCCTCGCCAGATGGCACTCGCATTGACTTGGCTACGGCTGTCAGTGAGACGCGACTGACGGTCGTTTGTTTCCTTGGGACCGAGTGTCCGATGGTCAAGCTGTACGTCGGGCGGCTGAGAGAAATTGCAGACCGATTCGGTGGCGATGGCGTGCAGGTGATTGGGATCGACAGCAATCGGCAGGATTCGGTGGAAGATGTTTCCCGATACATCGATGAGCAGCAAGTTCGATTTCCGATTCTGCGCGATGACGGAAATATTATTGCCGATGATTTTGGAGCGGCACGGACACCGGAAGTCTTTTTGGTTGATTCAAAACTTAACGTCATCTATCGCGGCTGTATTGACGACCAGTATTCACCCGGTGTGTCGCGCTCGAAAGCCGATCGGGAGCATTTGATTGTTGCGATTGGGGAGTGGTTGTCGGGCAAGCCGGTTGAAATTCCGCAAGTCGAAGCGACGGGTTGCATGATCGGACGGGTGACCGAAGTGAGAGCCGATGCGACGGTAACATTCTCGAATCAGGTCTCGAGGGTCTTTCACAAACATTGCGTCGAGTGTCATCGGCCCGATGAGATTGGCCCGTTTTCACTGACCGATTTCGACGAGGCGTCGGGTTGGGGCGAAACAATCGTCGAAGTGATCGACAACGGCCGGATGCCGCCGTGGCATGCGACCGACGGATTGGCTCCGCTGGAGAACACCCGGCACATGCCCGACGCCGACAAGCAACTGGTGCGGGACTGGGTCGTGGCCGGGATGCCGAAAGGTGACGTTGCAGAGTTGCCGACCCTGCCTGAATTTCCAACCGGGTGGCGTTTGCCGCGCGAGCCGGATGTTGTTTTTGAGATGGCGGAAAAACCGTTCGAAGTACCGGCTGATGGCGTCGTCGAATATCAATACTTTGTCGTCGATCCTGACTTTCGCGAGGATGTCTGGATTGCGACCGCCGAAGTCGCGCCGGGTAATCGCCGCGTGGTGCATCACAGCATTGTTTTTGTGAGGCCGCCAGAGAGTCGTGGAATGTGGGGGATCGGCTGGTTGGGTGCTTATGTGCCGGGGCAAAGCGCACCGAAATTGTTGCCGGGTCATGCGACGTTTGTGCCTGCCGGGTCGAAGCTGGTTTTTCAACAACACTACACACCGACCGGGCGCGTGGAATCGGACACCACAAAAATCGGAATCGTGTTTGCCAAAGCCGGGGAGGTCACGCACCACGTTTACACATTGGCCAGCCTGGATCAGGAATTCGAGATCAATCCCGGTGAGTCGGCTCATGCCGTGAAATCGCGACTGGAAAATTTTTCGCCGAACGCAAAACTGCTGGCCGTTTCACCGCACATGCATTATCGCGGCAAGTCGTACCGGTTATCGCGCACCAACCCCGACGGAACAAGTCAGCTGCTGGTCGATGTGCCGGGTTACGATTTCAACTGGCAACACAGTTATCAATTCGCTGAACCGGTTCTGCTGCGTGAGGTCCAGAGCCTTTCGAGCGAATTTGTGTTCGACAATTCTCCGGCGAACCCGTTCAACCCTGATCCGAAGGAGTACGTGACGTGGGGGGACCAGACCTGGGAAGAGATGGCGGTTTCGTTTTTGACCGTGTCGGAACCGTTGAATGCTGTCCGTCAAGAAAATGCCCAGGTGGCAGTTGAACTGCAAACGGGCCACGAAAAACGCTTGTTGGAAACAAGGAAATATGCTGAAACAAAAGCGGATGAAATGATGTCGCAGCTGGACCGCAACGGCGACGGAGTCATTTGGCGCAATGAGGCACCGAATTCGTTCAGTCATTTTGTGTTCAACTGGTATGACGCAGACAAAAACGGTTCGATCACGCGTGAAGAGTGCGTTGAGTTTCTGGCAAACCATTGGGACGGTTGGCAAGGTCGTTAGTCGCCTGGCAATTCGTAACCCGAAGCGTTAGCGAGGTGGAGCAGTGTCCCTCGCTAACGCTTCGGGTTACGATTCATTGCGGAACAATCAACGACCATAAGTGAGAATCTGTGACGCACGAGCCGGTGAATCTTTTTGAGCGATCGACCAGCTGGATTGTGACCCGGCCCCTGCTGTCGATACTGTTGATTGCAGTGATGTCGGCCACGGCGGTCTGTGGTTATCTTTGGCCAGGTGCCGGAAAGGACTGGATCGAAAGCAAGTTCGCGGCCGGCGAAACTCTGGCTGCAGAAACTGGTGCAGCAAGTCCGGTCGATTCGGAGCTGATCGATGATCGTCCCACGTTTGATTTGTCCCAAGTCGCGCAGGCCGGTTCGCGATCAGGCAATCTGAGCATGTCCAGCGATGTGGTGCTGGTTTGCGAGTCGGATCAGTTCTTTACGTACGCCGGCGCGACTGCGATGCGCGAAGTCGTGCGGGCTTTGGAAGCGGAAGAAATTGTCAGGAACGTGATGTGGATGGACCGGGCTCCGCCGCTGAACCTGTTTGGTCTGCCCGAACCGCTGTTGCCGCGCGGCCAGGCGAGCGAACGAAAATTCGAACGGTCGCGTGAGCGGGCGATGCAACATCCGTTTGTGGGTGGCCAGCTGGTCAGCGAAGACGGGCGGGTTGTGCCGCTGTTCATCAGTATCAAACGCCATCTGGTTTTCAGTGACGGGCAGATCGTGAGCGGACTGCGGCATGTTGCCGAGCGGGTGGTTGCCAAACATCCGGATTTCAAAGTCCACTTCTCGACGACCGGCACGTTGCCGATGGTAGTAACGGCACTGGCTTCGCACGATGCGAATCAGGTTCGCTTTCAGACGATTGCCTACGCGCTGATTCTGATCATGAGTGTCGTTCTGTTTCGGGGGATCATTGCAACGATAGTGTTGGCGCTGGCTCCGGCCATGGGGGTCTTCTGGACGCTTGGATTCGAGCGACTGTTTCTCAATTTCGAAAATAACCCCTTTGTCGATGTGGTGTTACCGATCCTGATCAGTCTGGTCGGGTTTACAGACGGGGTGCATTTGCTGGTGCAAATTCGGCGCAATCGTGCCGGTGGAATGCCAGGCGCAGAGGCGGCGGTGGTGGGACTGCGCCAGGTCGGTTTGGCGTGCGCGCTGACTTCGTTGACGACCGCCATTGGTTTCGGGTCGCTGTTTCTGGCCGAACATGAATTCGTGAGGCAATTTGGGCAGAGCTGCGTTTTGGGAGTAGTGTTGGCCTTTGTCGCGGTAATTGTTTTGATCCCGCTTGCGTGCCGAAGTCCACTGGGGAAACGGATTCACGTCGGCCACCAGCAGGGGCTCATCGATCAAAATCTGATGCGTATCAGCGGAATGATCGAGGCAGTGTTGAGGCGTCCCCGAACAATTTCCGCAACTGCGATTGCAGCAACCGCCGTCTTGGCCGGATTTACATTGTTGCTGCGACCCGATGACCGGCGGATGAACACCTTGCCCGACAACAGCGAAGCGGCGTTGGCATTAAAAACACTGGACCATTCGCTGGGCGGGCTGGATGAAGTTCGCGTTGAGATTGTGGTGCAGGGAAAAGCTGGCCAGGACGAACCGTTTCTGGAACTGCTGGAGGTGACCGACCGGGTGCATCAGTTGGTCGCAGCGGAGCCGTTGTTCAGTCGCCCGATTTCGTTGACGTCGTTGCTGGCCGCGCTGCCTGGCGAAGGAGATTCACGCAATCGGGCCTCGATGACAAGTCTGTTGCCGCCGCCACTGCTGGAAATGTTCGGGAGTCGTAAAGACTTGACGTCAAGTGTCCGGTTTCGCGTGCAGGATCTTGGAATCGCCGTTTGTGGCCCGGCCTTTGAAAAACTGGAAAATGAATTCCAAAACATTCAAAAGAGCCAGCCGAATATGGCGATCAGCCTGGAAGGGAGTGCCGTTTGGCGTTGGCGAAATCTTTATCAGATTGTATTGGACCTGGCATCAAGCCTGGGGTTTGCATCGCTGTTCATTTTCGGAGTTTTGGCGGTTGCCTATCGAAGTTTGCGGCTGGGATTGATATCCGTGGTCCCCAATGTTTTTCCACTGGCGGTCAGCGGGGCGTACCTGTATTTCACAGGCCAGGCACTGGAAGTCGTCAGCGTCTGTGCGTTTACCTGTTGTCTTGGAATCGCGGTTGACGACACGATTCATTTCCTGACACGGTA
>JAYVKA010000670.1:0-4498 GCA_043768885.1 Planctomycetota bacterium | reverse complement strand
GTCCCTTTGCCTTTGCGATGAAAAGGACTCGCAGCCTCGTCCACCGCTGCCCTTTCGATAGCCAGTGCGTGGCGGAATACCGAAAGACAACCTCGCCGGTTGCCTTCCGGATTTATTGCTCCCAGTCGATTTTCATCGAACGCATTTTTTTGTCGGCGCGGCCGTCTTTGCTCTCGGTGCGGACCAGGATTCGGGCTGTGCCCTTCGGTTCCGGCGGCTTGAACGTGTAGGACCACATTGCCTTTTTTTCAAACCAGAATTCGATGTTCACTTTCATCATCAATTCTTCAGCCTGCCAATCGTCACCATTCCAATACAATTTGCGTTCCGGATCAAATATCACCATCCGGACGGCCAGGATTCCTTCTTCATCAAACGACTCACCTTTAATGACGATTCCGTCCTTGAGTCGAATCAGTTTGGCGGGTGGCGGTTCGGTGATCAACGTTAACGGATAGTCGGGATCAACAGCAAAATCGCGAATCACCGGTGTTTTGCCGACGACTCCATTCTTGCCGATCGACCTGGCGACGACGCGAAATTGTCGTTCGTCGTCGATCTTTGGCTCGAATTCACAAGACCACTCGGTCAAAACGCTATTGGGGTTCGCCAGCCCGGCGGAAAACGCGCGACGAGACTCGCTCCATTCCGTCCCGGTCCAATAGGTAACGTGATCACGGTCGGTGATGTCGCTGAGAATCAAACGGACTTCCTCGATTCCCTCATCAAATTCGGCGAGGCCACCCAGGCGGACCTTCTGAAAAAAGACATCATTGCTCGTGAATGGCGATTCCATAAAACAAAGCGGATTTGGCATCTCCAGTTTCAGGGCCCGAAGTTTGTGCTTCAGTCCACTGCGTCGTTCCTCGTCTAGCTCCGCATATTTGTTCTCCAGCTGATCGGGATCGGAATGCAAGTCGTAATATTCCTTGTCGCCATTGGCCCATTCGGTGTAAACCGAATTGTACAACTGAACCGACTGAAACGATGTATTCATTGGCACTCGCCGATCGGTGATGCTTTCCCAGTTTTCGACCAGGATGCCTTCCGGTCGCCATTCATTGGGTTTGCCAGTGAAACCGGAATTCAAGAGCGGCATGAATGATTTTCCCTGAACTTCATCCGGAATCGGTGCTCCGGCAATTTCCAAAATCGTCGGAGCCAAATCGATGTGAGAGATCAGGTGCCTGGGGTTTTCGGTTTGATGAGCGACCCGACCGGGGGCCCAAACATAAAGTGGCACGCGAGTGACTCGATCGTAGGGCGTCGCTTTGCCAATGTGCCGCTGTTGCCCCAATTGGTATCCGTGGTCCGAAGTAAAAATCACAACCGTATTGTCCAGCTGTTTCGTTTCTTCCAGCACCTTCAACAGGTTTCCGACCATGTCGTCAATGCTTCGAAGAGCCAGCATGCGACGTCGAAAACTCAAATCGATGTTCATCTGGTCATTCTTCATGTACTCCGTGCCGGTGTTCGTTAGTCGTGGAAGATTGCGGATCGCTTCCGGTTTGTCCGACACGTCGGCTTCATCAAAGGCCGGGGAAACTGGCGATTTCAAATCCGGCCAGGCAGTCTTGTATTGCGGCTCGACCATTCCCTTGTTGGGTTCGCTTTCATCGATGGACCGTTCGTCGACGTCCTCCGAATGCGGAGCAAACGAGGCCATGTATAAAAAGAATGGTTCGCTTTCAGCGGAAACATGTCCTCGAATCAGATTCTGGGCATCGACACTTTCTACCGCTGTCCGGTATTTAACCGGGTATTCTTTCGAATCCAAATCCGGCAGAAACCCGTATCGTCCGTTCTTCACCATGTAGGTGCCGAAATATCTGCCTCCCATCGACGGATAAAAATCGTGCCAGCCGGTCGGACTGGCCGCCGCCAGGGTCTCACCCGGCCGCGGTTCGAAATCGTCGTGAAGATACTTGCCAACAAACATCGTCCGATACCCGGCGTTTTGCATCCAAACGCCGATGTCGTTGTCGCGATAGGTCGGTCCCTCTGTCGATCCGAAAGGACCACTGTCGCGATACGGTCCGTAACCGCCACCCACTCCGCGGCTCTGCGGGGAACTCGGGCTGTTGCAGCGTATTCCCGTTTTGTAAGCGTATTGCCCGGTCAACAAACAGGCTCGCGATGGTCCGCAAATTGGTACCGCGATATGGCAATTGGTAAACCGCACGCCTTCATTGGCCAACCGGTTCATGTTAGGGAAAAGCGGCTCGCCACCTGGATGGCGAAAATCGAATTCGACCGATTCACAATCCGCATCGTCCAGATTGATCAGGATGATATTGGGTTGTGAATTTTTGGCAGGCGCGGCATCTTGTGACGAACCGGCAAGCACCAGCGGACTCTTTCGCACTGGTTCGGCTTTGCTGCACGACAAGCAAAGCATCAAACACGCCAGGCCGCCGCAAGCAACAACTTTTTGAAGCAAACTGAATCTCTTGTTTGGTCCCGGCATCGCTTTCCCTGTCTGTTTCATTTCGGGCAACTTGGCACAAAGCCAAAATTGAAGGGCATGTAGACTGGCAAGGTCGAAAACCAAAACGATGCAACTGCCATCGGCTTACGAGTTCAGGGCCGGCTGTTGCTGTGTCAGGCAATGGAACGAGCCCAGCCCAACGGTAAGGTGATTGCTGGGTAACATGACCAAACGTCGGTCTGAATGTAACGCCGATACAATTTTTGCTGCAACTTCATCCTGCGGTGCACCAAATGCTGGCACAATCACTGATCGGTTCGTTAGATAATAGTTGCAATAGCAGGCAGGGATCTGTACTCCGCGAAAAATGACCGGATCCGGAATCGGCAACGGAACCAATTCCCGTTTGATCCCCAACCGGTCCAGCTCCGCCCGCAGATCTTCAAGGTTTTTCCGCAATCCCGCCTGTTGTGGATCGATAGAGTTGTCGGTCCAAGCGTATAAAATCGGGCCCGATGGAGTAAACCGTGCCAACTGATCAATGTGCCCGTCCGTGTCGTCGCCGATCAGGCAATCTCCCTGCAACCAAATCATTCCGGTGGCTCCAGTCGATGCGACAATCCGCCGCTCGATTTCGTCAGGCTGGATTCCCGGATTTCGGTCGGTGTCAAAAGCACAGGTTCGTGTACTCATCATTAGGCCGTTCTCATCCACCTCGAGCGCACCACCCTCCAGACACAGGTTGATGGATTGATGCTCACAACCGATCCACTGGGCAACCTTCATCGCCACTTTCTGGTCATCGTCAAACGCAAGATACTTGCCGCCCCATGCGTTGAAGTGCCAATCGACGACTCGCAATGAATTCGTTTTCTGATGGATGGCAAAAGTTGGCGCATAGTCCCGGGCCCACGCATCGTTGGTTTTGATATCGACGAGGGTGACACCTTCAATTCCGCCGAGCGCTTTTTGTGCCCCGTCGAAGTCCTCGCCGACTCCAGCCATCACACGGACGGGTTCGTCGTTGGCAATTGCGCGGACCAGGGCCGAAAATTCCCGGCGGACTTCGTCCAGATTGTGCGCCCATGTCCTGCGATTGCGCGGCCAACTGCACCAGGTCGCTTCGTGCGGCAACCATTCTGCAGGCATAAAGAATCCGTTCCGCTCC
Source organism: Planctomycetota bacterium (assembly GCA_043768885.1). Lineage (GTDB taxonomy): Bacteria > Planctomycetota > Planctomycetia > Pirellulales > Pirellulaceae > BJ22. The sequence continues at coordinate 902 of JAYVKA010000670.1, read as the reverse complement.
TGCTTAACCACGCCCTGTACTTTCGAAAGAAGGTCTGTCGTCATAACGCCTCGTAATTCCCTGGTAAAAATCAATTCGCCGGTCACGCAAAAATGGCCAATGCGTGCGGGCCACATCCATCAGATCCAGATCGACTTCGGTTACCAATGTCTCCGGAGTCGTACCTGCCATCGCAATAAAATTTCCGTACGGATCGCAAACAAACGAGCTCCCCCAAAATTCGATGTTGTCTTCCACTCCGCACCTGTTCGGAGCAACAACAAAAACTCCATTGGCGATCGCGTGGCTGCGCATCATGGTTTGCCAGGCGTTTCGTTGAGCTTCGCCGTAAACCGGCTTGTCGGCGGCCAACCATCCGATGGCGGTTGGGTAAACCAGAATCTCGGCACCCTGCAGGGCCGTCAGCCGCGCCGCTTCGGGAAACCACTGATCCCAGCAAATACAAACGCCGATCTTGCCCAATGATGTCTGGATTGCCCGAAACCCCAGATCGCCCGGCGTAAAGTAGAATTTTTCGTAATAAAACGGATCGTCGGGAATGTGCATTTTGCGGTACATCCCGGCAACTGACCCGTCAGTGTCAATAACGACCGCGGAATTGTGATACAGGCCCGCCGCCCGCCGCTCGAACAGTCCCGCCACTATCACGATTTTCAGCTCACTCGCCAATTTGCACAGCCGCTGGGTTGTCGGCCCGTCGATCGGTTCGGCCAGCTGAAAATGCTGGTGGTCCTCTGACTGGCAGAAATAAAGGCTGTAGAATAATTCCTGCAGACAGATGATCCGAACACCTTGAGCGGCGGCCTGGCGAATCTGCTCTTCTGTCCGTTGGATGTTGTCCGCAATGTCAGGGGTACAATTGAGTTGAATCGCCGCGACCTTAAGCGGACCGGATCGGCTGC
>JAYVKA010000669.1:0-10091 GCA_043768885.1 Planctomycetota bacterium | reverse complement strand
GCGTTGTTACCAACCTGTTACCGGGCGCGGGTGAATTCGCCGCTACTATGGAACCAGTCGGCAGGGATCAGCGTCAGTTGGTTTGACGTTGATTGATAGTGGCGAATGGAGGCTGGTTTCCCATGTATCTGTTTCGGAATTTCAGATTTGCTCTGGCTTGGGTGATCGCGATGATCGGCCTGGCGATGCTGATCGTCTGGAACTCGGCAGAATATTTTCAGTCGGAATTCACGCCGGCGTTTCTGATTGAAAAGCTGCCGATCAGCCGCAACGCGATTTGGTTGACGGCGTTCCGGTTTCATGTTGTTAGCGCGTGCCTTTGTTTCGTTGTGGGTTTTCCGCTGTTCTTTCCATCGCTGTTGAAGTTTCGAAAACTGCATTTCACATTGGGTTACATCTATTTCAACGCAGTCCTGTGGGTTGCCGCTCCGACAGGATTGATCATGTCGCCATTTGCCAAAGGCGGATTGGCCGCTGCGACCGGTTTTGCCGTTACAGGGTTGGCGTGGTGGTGGACGACCTGGTGTGGTTACACCGCGATTCGGCGGGGTGATGTTCCGACGCATATTCGCTGGATGGTGCGTTCGTTCAGTACCGCGCTGTCGGCGGTTTTCTTTCGCATGATTCAAACCGGTTTGGGCTGGATGTCAGTCGATCCCGAATTCAATTACATCGCTTCCGTATGGCTGAGTCTGCTGGCCAGCGTTTGGCTGTCCGAAACGTGCATTGGCACAAGTTGGCTGGCGATTCGCTGGCCGGTTGAAAGATATTTTGTTCGTAACCCTGTTTCCCGATTTTCAAGGAGAATGTCATGAATCGCATGTTGCTGATTCCCTGTGTTGCCAGTTGTCTGGGTTTTGTGTTGATGGCCGGCGCCAGCCGTGTGGAACTTGCGGGCCATGGTTATCGGTCCATCGGAAACGAAAATTCCCTGACGAGTGGAGATGCCAAAGCCGGAACGCTGAAGAGTTTAGAACAAGTCCAGGAGGGACTAATCACCAAATGGAAGAAGTACAACGAGGAGAAGTATGCTTTCTCCCGCGTTTACCGTCCCGAACAGCGCTACAGCCAGCCAGGGATTCTGGTGGATGATTCCGTACCTGCTCCGGAAGGATCATTTGTCGGCCTGTTTACGCTTCAGGATTCAACCCTGCAATTGTTGCAGGCAATGGATAAAACGGGGGCTGGAGTTCAGGAAGGCGAACCCAAACTGGAGTTCCCCATCGTGATTGACCGCCGGACCGGAGAGGCTATCGTTTTCGCATCGGGGAAATGGACCGATTTCAATCATTGGGCGGTGACTGGCCAATAAAACTCCGGCTGGACGAAAAGGGACATGTTTCGATGAAAATCGGCTTGTGGATTGTTGCGACATTGGCATTGTCGCTGGCAGTTTACGGATTGCACTGGTGGTTCCTGTCGCTGGAACAGCGGGGAATCATCAACTATCTGAAGAAACCAGCGGGTGGAGGGTTGTCCAGTTCCATGCTGGAACTGGACAAATTGACCCGGCCTTCGGTGGAGCACGTAATCGAGGCCCAGGATTTCCGTGGCGAATCGCAGGAGCATAACGGGGAATGACCTGAATGGGAAACGAACCTATTCCTGAATTGGCAAGGCATGTCCCAATCCCAAATCAGCTGCGATGGTTTGCATGGCGGCGATGCAGAAATCGATGTGTTCGTTCAGATCAACTTCGAGGTCATCGGCGCCGCGAGTAATGTCGTCGCGGTTGACGGCGGCGGCGAAGGAGGCCTGTTTCAATTTTTTGCGAACGCTTTTCGCTTCCAGCCCTTCCAGTCGATTTGGCCGGACCATTGCGCAGGCGGTGATGAATCCGCAAAGTTCGTCGCAAGCGTAAAGTGTTTTGTCGAGCCGTGAAACGCGGGGACAGTCGGTAAGATAATCAGCGTGTGATTTGATCGCGTAGATCACATCGTCAGGATAACCCTGCTCGCGGAGAATTTCCGAGCCCTTGAGCGGATGATCCGGCGGGTTGGGCCAGCGCTCGTAATCGAAATCGTGCAGCAATCCGACGCTGCCCCATTTCTCTTCGTCTTCGCCAAATTTTCTGGCGTAGGCCCGGACCGCTGATTCAACAGCCAGCATGTGCCGGACGAGGCTTTCGGATTGTGTGTATTCCCGGACGAGAGCCAGGTCTGTTTCGTGCGGCATGTTTTCAGTTTGGGTTGAAGCAGACATTCGGGTATTTAGATGCGAAGTTTATTGTAAAGTGCAAGGCAGGCGTTTTCAGTCGGTCCTGAAAACTGTTGGCTGCGTTCGGCCGTCAAATTGTTCAAGGCAATTGAAATCGAGCGAAATCAATCATCCCGGTGAAGAATCTGAATCGGTCGGTGGCGACTGCGAGCGGTTGAATAATCGGCACTTGATGATAAGGAATGGTTTGGACACATATTTGCTGCATTCGGTTTGGGCATACCTGTTTGGCACGCCGACCATTTTGGTATCGGGACTGGCACCACGCTGGAAGCAACTTGAGCCAAAGATTTCTGTGGAATCGGACGGAAATAATGGATTGGGAAAGCCCCAGGCCAGCCGGCATGTGATTGGGGCGATTTGCTTTCGTTGGCTTGGGCGGCGGTATTTTGGCCTGTTTTTTGGCGTCGCCTTGACAAATATCCCCCGTTTCACCATATTTCGCGGTTCGCATTACCAGAAATTTACCGAGTCAGAGCGATGAAAATCCACAAGGGCGATACCGTCAAAGTCATGCAGGGCAAGGATGCTGGAGTTACCGGCAAGGTGCTGGCTGTTGACCAGGAAAAAGGAAAGATCATTGTTGAGGGAGCCAACCGTGTTTACAAACACGTTCGTCCCAGCCAAAAGAACCCACAAGGCGGACGTCTGCAAAAGGAAACACCTTTGCAGGTTTCCAATGTGATGCTCGTCTGCCCGAAGACTGGCCAGCCGACTCGCGTTGGTTTCCGTTATTTAAAAGACGGATCGAAAGAGCGCTTTGCCAAAAAGAGTGGTGCATCGTTGGGCGCGATTGCCCAAGCCAAAAAGCGATACGCTACGGGTTAAGTCCCAGCAGAAATTCAAATCAGGAACGCAGGCCGTATGGTCTGCGTTTTTTCGCGCGCAACGAAAACCGGAAAAAGTTACTGACGATTGGTCGGCGATTGGTTGGCTGAGCGAATTTCAGGTGTCGGCAACTCGATGGTTTGGATGGTCAGCTCATCCAGCATCGCCGATCCATAGCCGTCCAACACAATTTGAATCCGCATCTCGGTGTCCTGGCCGCTGGAACGAAACATCGAAAACTCTTGCCATTGGTCGTTTTGTTGGCAGCAGACTCCCATCTCCGGGCCACCCAGGGAATCGTAAACCAGGACGCCGTGTTCTGAACCCGTGATGGGTCGCGGCACTCGAATCCATCCGTGAATCCAGACGAGTTTGTTGCCACGAATGAATGCAGGAGCCGAACTGATTCGAAGCGGAGGGCTCTCGGCCAGACCGGGGTGCGCGCTGTTGTGGCTGGCTCCCATCAGCAAACTGTAGGTTCCCTGCACGCGTGAGGAACCGCTCAGTTCGACTTGCGTTTGAAGGTTGGGATCGTCGGCACGAAAATTCTCCCAGCCAGCGTTGACCATGTGCTGGAGATTCTCGAAATCACCACCGGCCAATGCGTTGGGTTCCCACGGTTTGCCTGCCAGTTGAGTCGCCAATTGCCAGTGCATTGGAAGCACGGCGGGATGTGCGAGTAATGGCGAATCGGTGTGCAGGGCGAACGGCTGTCGGGCCGAGCGGTTCATCATGAAGGTTGACCAGGCCAGACGCTGGTCCGCCTGATCCAGCGGCAAACTGGCAAGTGACGGGGCTGCGGAACGAATGTGGTTTTCGGCACTTTGAACCAGTGTTCGGGCATCGGCGATCGCCTGATCTACCTCAACCAGGCTGCGGGCCTGGCCGGTCATTTGTTCATGCACAAGCTGCAAAATCGTCAACCATTGCTGGGTCAGGTTACTTCGCAGCTCGACGGCCTGCGATGCGGGCGTCTGACGAAAACGCTGATTGATTCCGTCGATAAATTGTGGGTCTTGTGTTACGACGACGAGTGATAGCCAGGGCGCCTGGTCGATATGAATTTCGGTGCCGCTGGCGTGGTATTGTCCTGCAAGCGGGACCAATCCTTCGTCGGTGAATTGCCACGCCTGGTCCGAAACGCCGGACCACCGGTCGGGAATTCGAACTGTTTGGACTTCCGAGTCACCGGGAATCCGATACGACTCTGGCGAAATTCGGGTGACGATCAACAGTTGCCCGCGCGAATGTTTCAATGCCGAAACGTTGGTTGCATTGTCCGGTGTGACAGAACCCAAAATGATTCCCCCCGCCGCCCAGGCTTCGGCTACATCCAGTCGCCGGTTCAGCCATGCCAGAGTGTTTGCACGAAGACGAGTGTGTGGGTCGTTTGCATCCAGTCGCGTATGGGAAAGAAAGCGTATACCCCGCGCACCACCGGCGATCGACTGAAACGTCATCAGTTCCATTCGTTGTGGCGAAAGTGGCAACGGTGGAACCCGGCCCGCGATATTCATAACCTGGCGAATCAGTTCCGTTGGGTATTCGCTGGGAACATCTGCCCAAACCGGAATTCTGTCGCCGGATGCCAGTCGGGCCTGGCTGACCCACTGGCCGTAGTTCTCAGGGCCGAACCCGGTTACGAAAGGACTGGTTCCAACGATCATCGCGTCTGACAGATTTCCCCACGCGGCAAAACCTGAATCGACGTCTGCCAATACAGGACGGTCACGACGGAAATCCGACTGGCGAATTTGGTCCACCAGTTTTTGTCCCAGCGGAAAATCTGCGCTGCGACGATCGTTCCCCAGGCTCCACGCAACGACCCGGTCGAAACGTGAATCCATCGGCAAGATGCCAAGCGACGGAGGGGGCGGACAAATCAGCCACATGCCGGTTTCGGCAGCGGAAGCCAATTGCTGGTCCGTTGCGGCAGTGTTCAACTGGACAGTGTTAAAGCCGAGGTCTCTCAGCATGGCGAATGGTTCGCCGTTGTATTGAATGATGCGGGGAAAGAAGGGCTGGCCGGCAAGTTCGATAACTGTACCGTTTCGACGGGCCAGCGATTGTCCGCCGTCTTGTGATGTTTCAGCAGATGCTTTTCGAACGGCGGGATCATTGACCAGCCGATGGTTTGCGATCGGCGGCGCAGATTCCGGGCGCGCGGCGACTGCTCCACTGATTTCGGATTCGCCGACGGATACGGAGTATTTTCCGGGGCCGGAATACAGCTGCAGTCCGACTGCGTCGATGTAGGCCCCGCGGTCGGTTACGTCTGGACCATATCGGGCGCGAAGAAACCAGATTTGCCGTTTGATGAGTGTTTTCAGATCGACGTCGTTGTCGCTCAACCTCAGTCGGTTCCAGTGTCCGCCCTGGTTAGCCTTTGGTCCGTCCAGCCAAACTGCCAGTCCGCCATCGCCTTCGGTTCCGGAAACCGACGGAAGTACCAGCCGCAGCTTCATTCGTGCGCCCGGTCGATCGGATTTCACGTCCAGTTGGATATCGAATTCGGAGATTGGCCAAGAGGGTTCGATAGGCTGGGCGAGCAGGATTTCAGTCCCTTCGACACAGTTCACATCAATCGAGTTGACTGGCACACCAAGACCCTCGTCACTCCGAACGGACATTCGAAAATCGTCAGGCCGAGTCATACAGTCGGTTGAATTCAATCGCCAGGATCGATCGGGAGTCTTGTGACCGGAGAATGAATCTGTGGTTTGACCGAAGCTGGCCACCGGACCCAACAAGAGGCAAAAAAACAGGCAGATAGCCGCGAAAAAAACCCTTATCACCCGAAAACCGGAGCCAAAACCTCCAAAAAGGACTTGCCGGGGTCGCTGGTCCAGATTTCGATTGGTTTTCGTGAGTTTTGGGTGTGGTTTTCTGGAAGCCATGTTTGCAAAAAGCAACAGCCTGTTGGTGGAGTCAGCAAATGATGGGTGTTTCGTGGCGGAAATCTTGCCGGTTGCAGTTCGAGACCAGCTTTATTACATGGAAAAAGGGCAGAAATACAGGTCAAACCTGTTGTCTTTTGGCAACGCCGGCAAATTCTTCAATACGAGCATGGAAATTCGCAAGTTATTGCTAGCATTGGACTTAGGATCGTGAATACTGGTGATTGGAGATCGATGGCATGGTGAGTGCATTTGAAGATTCCCAGCGAACGAAACTTGTATATCGAGCATTAAGGGGAGACTTCCATCATGTCCAGCAACACGAATTCACATCCAGAATCGCAAGTGACCAGAACTGGCGAGCCATTGCCAGCCGATTTGATGGACCTGATTCACGCCATACACCGATTGCCTGCAACAGAGCGTGCTCCGCTGGAGGGGCCCTTGTCCCGCGTTGTTGATTACACACGTCGCCGTCGAAAAATCCTCGATTTGATTCAGGAAGCACTTGGACAATTGCGGCTGGACATGAAATATCTGATGTTCGATTTGGAATCGACACGTCGGGAACGGGACACCTATAAACAATCGCTGGACGGAAACCAATAAGCTTTTTTGGCCCATCAAACACCTGCGATCATTGAATCCAGGCCAGACTGTTTCTAAATTGGGGTATGATCAGGGAACCGTCCCCTGAGCCGTTGCTCCGCCATTTCCAGCGTAAATCCAACCGTCAATCTGCACTTGCCCATTCGATCATGAGCGAAATCAGTTCTGAACAACTCGCTCAACGGATCTTCGAGGCCCGGCTAATGGAAATGCCGGAAATCGAACAGACCTTGTCCAGTGTCGGCGGACGGGCCGCACCGTTGGACAAATTCGTGACGGCCTTGCTTCAGGAAGGAGCCTTGACCAACTGGCAAATTAGCCGATTGGCCGAGGGAAATCGCCGTGGTTATTTCTACGGCAAATGGAAAGTTCTCTATATCGTTGGAGCCGGAACCTTTGCCCGCGTCTATCGGGCTGAACATCGCGACACGAAAGAGCTCAAGGCGGTCAAGGTTTTGCGAAACCGCTACACCGATGATGATGCCATGCGGGAACGGTTTATCCGTGAAGCCAAAACGGTGATGGAACTGCGGCACCCCAATATCGTGCCGATATACGAAGTGGAAATTGAACATTCGCGGTGCTACATGGTTATGGATTTTGTCGAAGGGCAAAACCTGCGCGACTATGTTACGGCTCACGGCAAGTTAAAGCTGGTGGTTGCCCTGGAAATAGCCCGCGACCTGGCGAACGGTTTGGAGTACGCGTTAAAAAAAGGCGTGTCCCACCGCGACATGAAGTTGTCGAACGTTTTGCTTTCGTCGCGTGGTCAGGCCAAGCTGGTGGACTTTGGCTTGGCGGGACTTCACGGAGCCGACGATGACGATGATCCTGCCGACGGAAGTTTCGGCCCCCGCAGTGTGGATTACGCGGGACTGGAAAAACTGACCAATGTTCCCCGAAACGACAGGCGGAGCGATCTCTATTTTCTGGGCTGCATGTTGTACAACATGATCGCCGGGGTTCCGCCGCTGTTTGAAACCAGGGAGCGGATGAAACGGATGTCGCCGCGACGTTTTCGCGAATTCGCTCCGTTGACCAATCATGTGAACGGGTTGCCCCACAGGCTGGTAATCCTTGTGAACCGGCTGATGGATTTGAATGCCGAAACAAGAATTCAGACGCCGGCTCAGGCCCTGACAGAACTGGAAGCGGTGCTCGAAGGGGTGCGATCTGGCAAGGAACAGGTCTACGACGAAAGCCTGTCTCAGCAGCAGGCAGATGATTATGCACGTCAAATGGTCAAACAGGATGAGGGCCGCGATCGCACCATCATGCTGGTTGATTCCAGCGTCAAGGTTCAGGACCTTTTTCGCGACAAGCTGAAAGACGTCGGGTACCGGGTGCTGATTCTGAGCAGTCCCAACATGGCGGTTCAACGCTTCATGGATTTGGATCCTGCCGAGGCTCGGCCAGCGGACGTTGTTATTTTTGGATGTTCCAAACTGGGCGCGAGCGCCGTGGAAGCCTTCAACAAGTTCTGTGCCCATCCCGAATCAGGCAAGATTCCGGCCATCTTGTTACTGGAAGAAAATCAGAAGCCGTTGCTGAAGCAGGCGAACATGAAGAGTCCACTTCGGGGCACGATTATGCTGCCCGCCAAATTCAAGGCGATTCGCAAGCTCTTGAAAAACCTGATTGACCAGTTCGAACAGATTGCCAGCGAACATTGATTTCGCACGCGGCCGCTTCTGTTGACAGGATCATTTTCGCCGGCCCAAAGAGATTGCAGAAAAAATCGAAATTGCCGTCATCAGCAATCCCAGTCCGGCGACGGAAATCAGGCCCCAGGCAATTTTCTTCAGGTAGCCGGACTGCACGAACAGGCTTTTGACGTTGGATTCCTGCCACTCGGGCGTGTTTCGTTCGGCGTAAAGATGTTCCCAGTTATCGAACAACTGGTTCACAGATGAGTTGTCGTGATCCTTGTTTTGTAATTCGATGATTTGGGCCGGGCTCAGGCCCGGAGCCATGTTGACTGCGTATCGGAAAAGTGCTCCACCGGGGACACCAAACAGAATTGCCAGCGCCAGTCCAATGGCAAACATGCGGCTGGTCCCTGCTCGTTCTCGTGAGCCCGCTTTGGTTTCCATCTCCATGGAAGGTCCTGAAAGGGGTAGTGCCTTGAGCTCACGCAGTTTGGGAGCCTCAAACGATTCCTGGCAGCCTTTGCAAACCAGCGACTGGCCAGCCTGCCGTAGTTCGACAGCGATTTCCTTGCTGCAATGGGGGCATTTGCAAAGGTGGGAGATGTTCATGATCGGTCAGCGGGTCCGTGAGAAACCGGGCTATGGCAACTGGAATGGAGCCCAATCGTAACCCAAAACGGATCGTTGTTCAGGGGTTGTTTGGTTTCGGCCAGTCGACATTTTTCGGGGATATTAAGTTGGTGTCGAGCGGTGCCGCCCCCGGGCTCAGTGATTTCACTCAGACTCGCAGTAATTTTTTTTGACCGATCGGACTTAATTGGCACGGGAAATGATCTGCGGTTGCCGACTTCGAGAAAGTTGACTAGTGGAAGATTCCGAACCCTTCGATTGCCAGCTCGGTTGAGGCTGTTCTGGCCCGAAGTCTGTGACATGCCGTCCACTTGCTGGCAAAGTCGGCAGGTTGGAGTGGTTTTTCAGGCCAATCGGTCGCAGATTTTTGGCAACCTTTGTGGCCAAAGACTGGACCTTGGCGAAACCTTGAGTAAAATCTTTCTAACGTGACTCACGCTTATGCTGTATGACAGCCCACATAAATCTTAAGAGCGTCTAGAGTACGGACGGAGGACCACCGAATTGGTTCAGGATTGCGCAAGGAACAGGCGCGACCCGGCATTTTTTCGTTACAGTTCGATGGATGAACTGTGTGACGATACAGGGCTGTTGGCAAGTTGGTTTGGAGAGCGTTTTCGCAAGGGTGGACCGGAAACGGAATGAAGTTGGACGGTGTAGGGTAGTCAAAAGATTTTTTCTGAAGACCCAAACCAGAACGAAGATGAAGCCGGATGCGTACATGGTTGCGCTGGCCTGCTTGATTCTGGACCAATTGCTGTCTCGCCGAATTTGCAAAGTGCCCGAATAGTTTGACTTGTCGGAATCTTTTTCCAACTTACGGGGTTATACCTGTATCTGGCAATTCCGGTGGTAGACTTGCGTTCGAACATGTTAATCCGGATGACCTGATGCGCCATTTCGATGCGTTTTTGCAATGGCTGGCGTAATGGGGTCGTTCTGTTTTTATTTGAAACAACGAATTTTGACGTTGAGGAGTTATTCCCTTGTACGACACTCTGCTCGACGAGTTTGAAGACGAGACAACCCGGACACGGGTAACCGCCACGCCATTTGACGAAACGGCCGTGGAGGGAGTCGAAGATGAAGATACAGATGATACGACAACCACTGCGACCGCTGACCCGGACGAGTCGGATGCCGATGTGTCCGAAGGTGAAGATTTGCTGGCCGGAATCGACGAAAACGATTCCTGGTCTGACGATCCGGTGCGGATGTACTTGACCCAGATGGGCGAGATTCCGTTGCTGACCCGTCAGGA
>JAYVKA010000668.1:0-4914 GCA_043768885.1 Planctomycetota bacterium | reverse complement strand
CGCGGCGGCATCGTTCGCTCCGTTTATTACATCTCCGTCCAGCAAATTGTTCGGTTTGGAAAACTGGGAGCAATTGCCTTCGATTCGCGACCTCAAGAGTTCGTTTGACGCCAAAGAATACGTCAAATGGAAGTCCTTCCGCGAAAGTGAAGATTCGCGGTTCGTCGTCATGTCGATGCCGCGAACGCTGGCCCGGCTTCCTTACGGCAGCCAAACCAATCCGATTGACGAATTCGATTTCGCCGAAGTCGAGACGGGACCTGGTGGCGAACCGATTGCCATCTCGCATGACAATTATTGCTGGATGAGCACGGCGTTCGTATTGGCCACGAAGATGACCAACGCGTTTTCGGAAACCAGCTGGTGTACCGCCATTCGTGGTGCGACCAGCGGTGGCAAAGTCGAAGGACTGCCGACACATATCGTCAAGAGTCTCGACGGCGATACGGATATCAAGTGTCCGACCGAGGTTGCGATCACGGATCGTCGCGAGAAAGAACTGAGCGATCTTGGTTTCTTCCCGCTTTCGCACTACAAGAATACCGACTACTCGGTCTTCTTTGGTGGCCAGACGGCCCAGAAACCGAAGCAGTACGATTTGGATGCTGCCACGGAAAACGCTGCCATCTCGGCGCGTTTGCCATACATCATGGCAAGCTCACGGATTGCGCATTACCTGAAAGTAATGGCTCGCGATGGAATCGGTTCGTTCAAGGAAGCCGAAGATGTCGAGCGATGGTTGCAACGCTGGATTATTCAATACGTCTCGGCTGACGAGAAACCCAGTGAGTCGGCCAAGGCACGTTTTCCTTTGCGGGAAGCCAAGATCGAGGTGAAGCCAATTCCTGGCGCGCCGGGATCCTACAACGCGGTTGCACATTTGCGGCCATGGCTGCAAATGGAAGAACTGAATGCTTCGGTTCGCATGGTCGCCCGCCTGCCAAAGCAGGCCTAAGCCGCCGGAACTGCCTCGTTCTTTTGTGAAACAGACCGAACGCCAGAGGCAAGCACCAGTTGCTTGCCTCTGGCTGGTCCGGGACAGCCATGCAACAACCCAAGCCAGAACTCGCGACGCTTTCCAGTTCGGAGTCGGCTTCGACTACCGCTGATGAATTGTTGCAGGGTCATTTGCTGGAACAACTCATCACGGCCAATCCGGCCGGAAGCCCCGAGAATCGGGTCGCCGACGACATGGGCCGGTTCAATTCCGGTGAATTGACGCTCAATCAGTCGCTGAAGCTATGGCTCGGAGAGACCGGAGAGTTTCCGGCGGCTGGGGAATTCAAAACCTGGAAAAAATCTGTCGCGAATTTGCTTGCGTGGCATGTTTCTGAAATCGACCGGCTCCTGAATCTGCAGCTGAATACGGTCCTGCATCATCCCAGGTTCCAAAAACTGGAATCTTCCTGGCGCGGATTGCAAATGCTGGTCAATTCGGCAGGCCAGTACGGAGGTCGGCAGGTTCTGGTCAAGGCGATCAATATTACCTGGAAAGAAATCCAGCGTGATTTTGAGCGGGCCAATGAATTCGACAACAGTGACCTTTTCAAAAAAATCTATGAAGAAGAATTTGGAAGTCCGGGTGGGAAACCGTTCGGCGTCCTGATTGGCGACTACGAGATTCATCCGCGCCCAACCAGCGAGCACCCGTTTGACGACATCACGATTCTGGGTCACCTCGCAGGGATTGCGGCCGCATCGTTCTGTCCTTTTGTTTGTGCCGCGTCGCCATCGCTGTTTGGAGTCGATTATTTTCAGGCCCTGGAACGGGACCTGAATCTTGCAAACGGCTTTCAATCGGCAGAGTTTGTCAAATGGCGATCACTGCGAAAGATGGAAGACAGCCGGTTTGTCGGACTGGCCTTGCCGCGCATTCTGATGCGGGAGCCATATGAGTTTCGGTCGGTCGGCGGATTTTGTTTTCAGGAAGATGTTGCCGGTCGATCCATAGAAAATTATCTGTGGGGCAACGCTGCGTTTGCCTGGGGCCAGGTTCTGATTCGCAGTTTTTTGGAAACAGGCTGGCTGGCAGACATTCGCGGAACCGAACGAAACCGGGATGGTGGTGGTTTGTTGACCACTTTGCCTTCGTTGTCGTTTGGCACGGACAAGGCAGGAATTGCGATTCGTCCTTCGACTGATTTGATCGTAACGGATATTCAGGAAGCGGAATTTGCGAGGCTTGGGTTCCTGCCGTTGTGTCAATGTCATGGCACGCAGTTCCAGGCCTACTACAGCAGCCAGTCGATTCAGGAACCGGCGGTCTACGACAGTGAGGTAGCGACGGCCAATGCAAATATCTCTACGATGTTGCAATATATGTTGTGTGTTTCCCGATTTGCACATTACCTGAAAGTCATCGCGCGTGATGCAGTCGGCTCATTGAGTGAACCTGAGGCGCTTCAAACGCAACTCGACGCATGGTTGAAGGAATATGTTACGCCCGACGATTCGGCGACACCTGAAACCAAAGCCCGGCGACCTTTGCGTCAGGCCGAAGTAAGTGTCACGCGTGATCCGGGAAAGCCGGGAGCGTACAACTGCAAATTTAGTCTCTTGCCGCATTATCAATTGGACGAGTTGTCCGCAGCAATTCGTTTGCAAACCACTTTGGAAAACCGAACCCGGTAACCACCAACTCCTAAGGGACGCACGATGAAAGCATTGGAACTTTTCAACCAGGGTGACCTTGATGGGGCGATCGCAAATGCCCTGGAATTCGTTCGAGGCGCGCCGACCGAGTCGGGTGGCCGACAGATACTCGCGGAACTGCTTTGTTTTCGCGGTGAACTCGAGCGGGCGGACAAGCAGCTCGAAACGGTCTTGCTTCAGGCTCCCCAGGCTGCCATGCCGGCAGCTCTTTTGCGGCAATTGATCCGAGCCGAAACCTGGCGACGGGACTTTTGGACCAAAGGTCGCGTTCCGGAAATGCTGGGCGAGCCAGATGATGAACTCAAAAATCGTTTGCTGGCAGCAATATCGGCCCGTGAAGGAAAATTCGCCGAAGCCTGCGAACTGGTTGCCGAACTGGAAGAGCACTCAAAACCAGTTTCCGGCAAAAAAGACGACAAGCCTTTTGAATCGTTTCACGACCTGGATGAGATGTGTTGCGGAATATGGGAAGTTCTGACCAGCACGGGAAAGTACTACTGGATTCCGGCTTCGCGGGTCGTTTCCATGGAGTTTGAGGCGCCTTCGCGTCCAAAGGATTTGATGTGGCGGCAATGCCAGATGACGGTCGATAATGGTCCGGATGGAGTCGTTTACATTCCACTGGTTTATCCCTCGACGACTGTGGAGGACGGAGGCAATTTCCTGTTGGGGAAGAGTACGGAATGGCGTGAAGAGGCAGGGAAACCGGTGACTGGAATCGGGCAACGCCTGTTTGCGGTGGACGAAGAGGATGTCGCCATCATGGATTTGAAACGGCTGGAATTCAATCAATAAACATCGTGCTCCGTTTTTTCAAACAGGAATTTCAATGACTCGACCGATGGAAGATGACCCGTTGCGGGCCACTGTGCTGGACCGGCTGAAGGGCCTCGACAACGTCGGTCCGTTCGCCGGTCGCCAATCGATCGAGCAGATGATGGTCTCTGTAAAGAATGACCTCGAAAACCTGTTGAACACCCGGCATCGCGTTTCGAATTGGCCGCCGACGCTGGATGAACTGGATCGGTCGCTGGTAAATTATGGCGTACCCGACTTTGCCGGCGTCAACATGTCTTCGGTGGCAGACCGGGAAGTTTTTCGCAGTATGGTCGAAGAAGCGATTCGGGCGCACGAGCCCCGGTTCCTGAAAATCAGGGTTGATATTGTCGATAATCGGGACCGACTGGACCGAACGCTCCGGTTTCGAATTGATGGTCTGATTCGAACACTTCCCGATCCATCGGAAGTCACTTTCGATTCCAGACTGGATCCAAAATCCCACCGAATACTTGTTGATACGCGGCGATGAGTGACGAACTGCTACGTTTTTACAATAGCGAATTGCAATACATTCGGCGGCTGGGTGACCAGTTTGCCGAAGCGCATCCGCAAATTGCCAGTCACCTCCGATTCGGATCGGAAGGTGACTACGATCCCTACGTCGGGAGAATGGTCCAGGCGTTTGCGTATTTGAATGCGCGGACTCGGCAAAAGCTGGAAGATGAATTTCCCGAAATTGCGGCCAGCTACCTCGATATCATGCTGCCCCATTTTCAGCGACCCATTCCGTCAGCTTGCGTCGTGCGAATGAATGTGGATGAATCGCAGGCCGAGCTGTACGAAGGCTACGAGATCAAAAACAGGTCGGTGGTCGAAACGGCTGCGATCGAAGGGGAGCCCTGTCTGTTTCGCACCTGTTTCCCGGTTACCTGCTGGCCGTTTCAGGTCTCGGACGTTTCCCTCCGTGGGGTTCCGTTTGACGCGCCGGAAATTGAGTTGTCGACCCAGCCGCTGGGGATGTTGCAGGTTTCGCTGAAGACTTTTTCCGAGTCGACTCCCTTTTCCCGATTCGAGGCAAAGAGTCTCAGGTTTTTCATCCGGTTGCCGCCACCGTTTTGTTTTCAGCTTTACGAGTTGCTTTTTGACGGAGTACTGGGCGTGACCGTCGCTTCATCACCGGATGATCCGAATGCGGTTCGGTTACCGGAGGGTGCGATTCGGCCGGTTGGTTATGCGGCCGACGAGGGACTGGTCGATTACCCGCCGCAATCGTTTCCGGGCTATCGGATGTTGTCCGAGTATTTCGCATTTCCCGAAAAGTTTCTCTTTATGGAAGTGGATCTGTCCGGTGCGATCGGGAAAATCAAATCACCGGGTATGAACCTGTATTTCTATTTGCGCAAGCGATGGAAAGACCTTGAGCCGCAGATCAAGGCGGACGTTCTGCAACTCGGTTGCACGCCGGCCGTCAATCTTTTTTCC
>JAYVKA010000667.1:0-2491 GCA_043768885.1 Planctomycetota bacterium | reverse complement strand
AAAGTGCTGACAACGATTCGGCCGCCGGTGTTGAAGGCCGACGATCCAAAGCCATCCATCGGCTGGCCCGGCAATTCCGGAGCATCACTCCATTTCCCGGTTTTCGTATCGAGCACAAACGCGCTGGTCACTGTATCGCCGAATTCATCCATGCCGCCAAGCATATAGACCTTCCCGTTCAGTTCCGCCATCGAGTGCGCCCGGCGGGTTTCAGGCGGAGCAGGCATCTGTTTCCACGCAGCGTTGTCCTGACTCAAATCCATTTGCCAGGCTGTTGTGTGCCACTGGGAATCTTCTTCCCCCTGACCGAGTGACCATCCGCCAACGACGTACAGCATGTCACCGGCAACAACGGCATCAAAGCTGGAGCGTGGTTCTGGCAATGGTGCCAGGGCAGTCCACTTCGCTGTGGCCGGATCGAAAACCTCGAAATCCGGAGTCGATACGAGAATTTCATCTTCACCGGCTGCGTTGCGGGCTTCGAAGCCACCGATGCGATAGACCTTGCCTTTGTATGTGACCAGTGCCAAACCCTGACGCCGTGGAACTTCGCCCAGTGATTCCCACTCACTGCCCGACTCCAGCTTCACCCGGCGGAACTCACTGTTTTGGCCTTCGACGGAGTAGCCGTGGGCCGCACCCATATTGCCTCCGTAGACGTACAGATGGTCGTTACAAACGGCTGCTCCAAAGCTGGTTACCGCAGCCGGGAAGTCGGGCAGGGCCAGTGCCTGTTTGGCTTTTGTGATTGTTTGGGCCGGACCGTCCTGGTTGCCAACACAAACCAGTCGCGAACCCGATCGAAACACGAGACGCGAATCGGCAACGGCGACACCGTACAGTTTGCCCGCGACAGTCAACTTGTTCGTGGCCATCAGCTTGAATTCCGGACCCGCTGCAACAACGTCCGTTGGGCCTTCTTTGGCGAAAAAGTAAACCCGGTCAACGCCGCCGATCGGCGAAGCCCACGAAGAGCCGCTCAATCGCTCCTTCCATTTCGTCTCGCCGCTGGCCGCGTCAACAGCGTATGCAATTCCTGCTTTATCGACATAGTAGACCAGTCCATCGCGGTAGAGTGGTGATCCGAAAGAACTGGACGCATCACTGCTTCGCCAGACAACTTCAGTTTTGTCCGATTTTCCGCTCGGATCAAACCGGACCGCAAAATTCTGGTCCCGCTCGCTGGAGCCGACAAACGCCAGGTCGTCGTGGACGGTAATCGATGCGACAGTGTTGCCTGAAACTTCGCCGATCGACCAGACCGGTTTCCCCGTTGTAACATTGAACGCCTGAACCGAACCGGAGATGGACAACAACACCAGCTTGCCAGCCAAAGTCGGCGAGCTCCAGGAGACTTTTGGGTCGAGGTCGGCTTTCCAGAGATTCTCGCCAGTCGATTTATTGACGGCCAACAGATAGCTCGGTCCTTCGTGCGCGGCCAGGACAAAGATTGTATCGTCGTTAATCGCGATCGAGCTGCCGACGCCGTGGTTGCCCAGGAACTCACCGTACTCTTTCACCAGCGATCGTTGCCAGCGCACATTTCCGTCATGATCCGTCGCGATCAGTTCACCGCTTTCAAAAAAGGCAAAGACCATTTGGGCATCGACTGCAGGGGTTGGTGCGCTGCGTGAATAGTATTCGAGTGAAGTGACCTGGCCTTTTGGGGTAAATACCTGAGTCGCTGAAAAGTCCTTTTTCCAGATTTCTTTTCCGTCAGTCAAACCGTAGCAGGCGATCGTGGGAGTCTCTTTTTTCTCCCCCTGCATCGTCGTCACAAAAACCCGGTCGCCCCAGATCACCGGGCTGGACTGGCCGTAGCCTGGCACGTCGGCAGTCCACGCAATATTTGTCCCGTCGTCCCACGCTACAGGAAGATTCGATGCCGAGGTCAGGCTTGTTCCGTCACCGCGAAAGGCAGCCCAGTTTTCGGTGGAACTGTTTTCGGAATCTTGTGCCCAAACGGATGGGGCTGAGCCGGTCAACAGAATTGCGATGACGAGACAAATCGAACGAATCATGGTACGGCCTGGAGTTGAGAACAGCTTCAATGATCTGAAGCATGGATTCTAGCGAAATCCGTTCCAAAGTACCAATGCCGTCGAGGTGGTTCAGTTTGAAATGCAACCACAGGCTGGAAGCCCATTGCCACGGAACAATGTAGAATCGGGTTTCCAAAAAGCTTTTTTCCAGAGTGCGACCCAATGAACAAAACGATTTGCCTGGCGTTATTTTTGATCGGGCAAGCGGGAATCGTTTGGGCGACGCAGGAGTCCGAAAACAAATCGAAAATCCTGATTCTGGGTGATTCGATTTCGATCGCTTACACGCCTTTCGTCAAACAGCAACTTGTCGATGTGGCTGATGTCTCCCGGCCAATACTCAAGAACGGTCGCGACGAAAACTGCGATGGCACGACGAAGGGAGTCAAAAACCTCGATCAGTGGCTGATTGAAGCAGGACCAGTCGATCTGATCTTTTTCAATTTCGG
>JAYVKA010000666.1:0-8662 GCA_043768885.1 Planctomycetota bacterium | reverse complement strand
GTCCGAAGCGCAAACCCGCGAATTTCCGCGACAGATGGATTCACTCGCTTGCGCTTCGGGCTGGTATTGAACATATTTTGCCAATTCAAATCAGCGGCTGACTCTCTAAATCTTTGCTTGAGTTGATACGGTATGTTCGTGTCCGTTCCCAACCGGACAGCACCATTTTTTGAGCCGTGACGCGTTAGCGGCCGGATCGACGCAGGACCCGGTGCCTCACGGCCCACGGCTTACAGAATGGCGAGGTCCTACTGATTCCCGGAATCGTCCAATCCCTTTGAAACTGAAGAGTTTTCTGACGGTGAAAAAGTTTTGTTTCGTTGTGGTCGCAGTCATACTTGTGTTCGGTATTTCGGTGGCCATGACCACAAGTCGTGCCAGTCGACTGCAGAAGGACGAAGCGCGCTCGCCAATGGACCTTGAAATGGCCAGTCACCAGTCGGAACGGACTGTTGCAGCCAATTCTGAAACGCCGGCCTTGAATTCTGAAGGGTTGCCGTGGACTCGTTTTCGTGGACCGAACGAAACTGGAATAAGCACCGACGCCGGGTACACTTCAGTCGTGCTGGAACACGAAAACTCGTTGATTGCCGAAAATCGCATTTGAGAGTTCCGGCAGATTAAACGCCACCGTCGCTTCTACCGCCAATTCACCTGGTTATTGCCCGCGCCGCCGAACAAGTGATCCTTGTTGCGGACACCATTCAGTGCGTCATCGCCGACTCCGCCGTAGGCCCAGTTCCAGCCTTCGCCGCCGTCCAGGTAATCGTTGCCGCCCAATCCGTACAGGCGATCATTGCCGGCTCCATCAATTAGAACATCATTGCTGTTGCCGCCAAACAATTCGTCATCGCCCCCTTCGCCGTACAACCAGTTCATGCTGTTGGAACCAAAGATCCGGTCGTTTCCTTCACCACCGAACTGCTCAGTCGTCATCGGTACGCTGTTGGCGACGTTGATTCGGTCGTTTCCGCGGGAGCCGTTTGTCACGACGCTGAACAATCCGTTGGTCGAAAATCGCCCGACAAACTGACCATGGTTTCGAACGACCAAATCCGAACCACTTCGGGAAACATAAATGCTATCGTTGGCCGTGGTTCCCATCACAAACAAGTCATGGCCGTTCACCTGGGCAACCACATTTGTCTGCGTCTGCATCAATGAATGCGATACAAGCTCGCCGATCGAGCGACCTGCCTTCAACGCTTCGACATTGTCGCAGTTGAAATGGATGCCGCCAAAGATGCGACTGAAACCGGCTTCCCGCGCCGCCTGGGTTAAACTGGAATAGTACCGGGTCGAAACGCCAGGGGCCTCGGAAACCAGCTTGAAATTCAGACTGTCCGTCCCAAAGAAACCTGTCAACGCCGCCGACGCCGCGCCGCTGAATGTGCTGTGACCGGAAGTGTATCCGGGAAAAGGTGGAGTGGTGAGCAGGGGAACCCAATTGGCGTCTTTTTGAGTCGAAGCGTTTTGATCAAGGTCTCCCTGTTGAATCGCCGTGATTGGACGCCAAAACTCGTACTCATACTTGGCATCCCACGCACTGATTGCCGCGTCTGCCAGTGAAACATTCAGCATCGCAAACATTCGGGCATTCTCGTAAAGGCCATTGCCTTGTGACACCGCCAGATCCTGGGCAATCATGTTCCATTGTCCAGGCGGTGTTGCCGTTCCAGGACCACCCGCCCAAATCTTCGCAACTTCCGTTTGAGCAGCTGTGCGAGTTGTACTGTTCAGTGAGCCGAGTTCTTTGACCATGTTGAAATCAATCGCGTATCGTTCCCCTGTCAACTCGGGAGGACTGACTGGACGGAACTGGCTTCCGCTGCTCATGGCCCATGTGGTTACGTTGGGCCATTGAGGAAAAGCGCCCGGCGAAAATGCGGGTGGTGTTGGAACCCAGTCACCGGGTGCGGTATTGGGCGTGTAGTTGACAATCGCGGCCGAACCGTCGGCAGATCGCATCGCCAATATCGCGTCGGCCACAAATCGCCCAGCCGCAACACCCTGATCTTCGCGAATACCATCGGGAACCGTTGCCAATGAGGCGGTCAGTGCCGCGGAAAAAGTCCCCTGCAATCCTGGAAACAATGCTGACAACGTCCGCTCCGCCGCCGCCGCAACAGCAGCTTCCTGGGAAGCCTTTGGATGAACCGCCGCCATCGTTGTGTACGGTTTGTATTCATTGCCGATGGAATTCACCGCATCGAAGATTGCCGTGTGGACAATCGCCATCGCCCGCGAAGCAACCGGCGGCGGAGTCTTGTTGATCCGAATCGCATCCAGCAACTGCTCGTTCCATTGCAAAACCATATCGCCAGCCAACAACTGCCGCGATTCAAGGCTCTCATAAGCAATCGAATCGACTTTGGCCGAATCTTTTCGTTTACCAACCCATTCGAACTTGTGGGATCGCAACAAATTCAAAACAGACCCGGACCAACTGTTGCAGCTCATGGGAAAACCCCCTGGAAAAAAGAACACCCGATTTGGAAGAAACACAAGCGACCGGCCCGACTTGTCCCGTCCGCTTTTTAGCCATTTTTAAACAGTCATTTACTTTGATCATCCAAGTATTGTCCGTCAATCAACGACCTCCTCCTAATTTCCAAAATTCGTGGATTTTGTCAGTTTTTCCCCACCCGTGGGGATGCCCATTCACCGAACAAATCGACGGCAACCTGGCCATTCGGTCGAATTGTCTCAAAAATACTGCCCTGCCAAGCGGCGCACAGTTTAAAAGGCTGTATTCTCTATCGTTTTTTTGCGCTACGCGACCAACGACAAAAAACCTGCTCGCTATCTGCCCCAAGCAACGCAACGATGATGGCCGATTCTTCACTTTCTCAAGCTACGAAAAATCGCCGGCAGATATCACCCATCCACGAGGCGGACAACAAATGGGAATTTGACTTCGCGGATTGATGGGAAGAATTGAGCGAGGCCCCACGTTTTGCAATTCCGGAACAGTTACGGTTGTTGGACGGGAGCCGGGGCCGTAATTCCTTTTCCTGTGAGTCTGGAGGTCGTAGACCAGAGTTCGTTTTGAAACCTGGGCCGGACGCTATCTCTGCAAACGACGGAATTCAACCTTTTCCGTTTCCTTGGAAAGCCCAAGCCGACCTTTGTCATTGCTACTTGATGTTGAGCAACAAGACGAGTGACAGTCGGGGCCTTGCAATTTTGATCGGCGGTTTCGATTATCGTTGAGCCTGTGGGAGGCTTGAAAAGGTGAGAAAGAAGCAGTGGGCGGCAAGACAGGGAGACAGGGCCTTTCAGCTGCGTTAGTTTGAAACGATGCTCCCATACGGTTACGTTTTGATTGCCGGTGACGACATTTCATTGAAGCAGTCGGGAGAAATCCATGTTGCGATTCGTGTTGGGAGTGATTGCCGGATTCATTGCCTGGGTGATTGCATTGGTCGGAAGCGAAAAGATTCTTTCGGCCATTTGGCCCGACGGGTTCGGTGTTCATCAGCGCGCTTTCCAGGAGGTCCTTGCCAATGGCGGTGAGTTTACAGCGAACACGACGCACTTGATCACGCACTTTATCCTGGGCGCCGCAGTCTCGATGTTTTCCGGATATCTGGCCGCGTTGATCGCCGGTGAAAACACTCGCGCGCCGTTGGTGCTCGGCATTCTGTTGTTGGCCCTCGGTTTGCTGAAGGCGTATCTGTCCTGGCAGTTCGTTCCCTTTTGGTATCACATTGCCTTCACGGCGATCCTTTTTCCTTTGGCGATCATGGGTGGTAAACTTCACTCAACCAATTAGACACAAGGAAATTTGAATCATGTTCGCAGGCATCGCGGGCGGAATCGCAATCTTGAAACCGATATGTTAATTGATCACGGGAGCTGCGGAATTTCGACTGGCGGGACCTGTGGTGTTGAATTCCAGTGGCACCGTGACAGTTCTGAATTCGAAGTTTAGGGGTACGGATGTCGGACGAGGAAATAAAGGGGCCGCAGTTTGGGATGGCTACGATGATGTGGGGAGTGGCAGTTTGTTCAGTGGTTTTTGGAATTCTTGCAAGCATGGACACCACTTATCAAGTGGCGATCACTTGCCAAAGAGTTCCGCTAGACGATACGGACCCTGGCAAGTTGTTCAGTGTCCAGGACGGTGTTAAAAAATGTTTTCGCGTCGCGAAACGGAAATGCTGTAACCATTGGATTTGCAAAACGACAGGGCTGGTTCCAAATGTTCAATCCGCCGCTGGTTGAACTTGGATACAAGGGCCTGCAATCCATGGAATCCAATGTTGCTCGTCCGTCAGTAGTTATCGAGACTTCAAGTCGCCGAATTCCCCCCCCCCTTTTTGTCCCGTTTCGGTTTGCGAAACAACCTGAAGTCTGTTTCTTTTTTGACCGGGCAAATCCTCTGCGCCAGGCCGATTGATTCCGGTTTTGGTTGACGACTCTAAATTCAACGGCGTGCCCGTTGTCTTGTTGTTCCGGGTATCCAGATTCTGATCCCGGTCTCGACGGGCGAATCCGATTCATGAACAGGCTGGCGCTGCGTCCGTTGGGAATTCTCTGGCGCGCCGATCCGAGAGATGCTGATTGACCGTTTTTGCCTGCCTACTTTGATCGAAGCATAATTTGTACTCCGGTTTTTTCATGAATCAGCTTCTCCGATCTCTAACGGTCTCAATTCCATTTTGGCTGTCTGTTTGATGCTTCTCCGTATTGGCTGTTCTGGAAACTGTGACCAGCAAAGTAGCGTGGACTAGATCGAACGGGCGGTTCTGCAGAGGCTGGAGGGTTGGCAGGCAGGCAACAGGCCGGAGACGCTAAAGACCGGCGGCAGCCCGTTGGAGTTTTTGATGAAGACTTGCAAAGGGTGCGAAACTGACCGGTTTCGAAATCCTCAAGACCTATTTCGACACCAGCGGCGAGCCACGCAGTTTCGTGCCATTAAATATTCAAACGGCCAACAAACCCGCGGCCCAAATCGAGTGCAATTACAAGATTCGTACCGAGCCTTCGGTGATGGTTGCTCGCGATCCGATGGGTTAACAATTTTCCCGAACGTTTTTTTGCAAATTCATTTTCCAGATCCAAACGAAAGGAACCTGTCGATGAAAACGGATTTGAATCGTCGCGCATTTACATTGGTCGAATTGCTGGTGTTGATAACAATTGTCGGCATCCTGTTAGGGATCTTGTCGCCGGCCGTGCAATATGTTCGGGACGCTGCCCGCCGAACCCAGTCGATGAACAACCTGAAGCAATTGGCACTGGCGGTGCATAACTCCCCTGATGCCTTCGGAAGAACGCCGCCGATGTACGGTGGCTATCTTGCGAGTCCCAGTGCAGTCGGTCCATTGACGACTGTTTTTTTCACTTGTTGCCTTTTATGGAGCAGAGCGCTCTGCACGATTTGGGGCCCGACCAATTGCGATCCTCGCCGGCACTTGGAAGTCGATTTTGACGGATCGTCTCCGGGAACCGGATAATTGCGAGCCCGCCGCATGCGGTTATTCAGGTAATTCGGATTGGGCAGGATGTTCAAATGGGCGATTGATTTTGGCTGCAAGAAAAACCGGCTTGCCGGCTGGAGTTCGAACTAGGTTTTTGCTGGATACGGAATTTTCGAAATCCAGACAACGCAGATCAGCAGAGAACCGGACTGAACAAGATGCAAATGCCAACGGCCAGCCCTTCCAGCATTGAAACTACACCCGTCGTCGGCTGGACGCTCGAAGGCCCATACGATGGGAACGAGCAGATTCGGGAGTGGCCAATCGGCACCTTTCCCTTTCGGGTTGGCCGAAAAGGAAATCTGGGGATGACGATTTCCCGTCCGAATGTCTCCAGCCTGCATGCGGAGCTGGCGGTTGTCGATAACGAACTGATTCTCCGCGACCTGGGGAGCACTAACGGTACGTTCGTCAATGGAAAACAGATCACGGGCACAACGTCGGTATGCGACAACGACCTTGTGCAGTTCGGTTCCTCACCGTTTCGAGTTCGTCATCGTGTTGCGAACGCGGCCTGCCGGACAATTCATGAAGACGGATTGTTGAACGCCCAGTCGCTGATGCAGTTCGATTTGCTGATGAACCAGCGTGCGGTGACGCCGTACTTTCAGCCGATCGTCGATATCCGCTATGGTGACATTATCGGATACGAAATTCTGGGGCGAAGCACGTTGTCTTTGTTGGCAAATCCGGCGGACATGTTTCGGGTTGCTTCCCAGTTAAATATGGAAGTCGAACTAAGCGTGTTGCTCCGCGACGAGGGGATGCGGGCAAGTCTGAAGCTGAAGGGGACTCCGCATCTGTTTCTGAATACGCATCCAAGGGAACTCCAGGAGTCGGGGCTGATTCGGTCGTTGCATACGTTGCGGGACGCGTGGCCGACCCAACGGATCACTTTGGAGATCCACGAGTCGGCGGTTACCGATTGCGGTCAGATGACCGAACTGAGAAGGGTCCTGTCGGATCTGAAAATGGGTTTGGCCTATGACGACTTTGGTGCCGGCCAATCGCGGCTTCGCGAGCTGGCGGAGTTTCCGCCGGACTATCTCAAATTTGACATGTCCCTGATTCGCGGCATCCACAAGGCGTCGAGTACCAGGATTCAAATGCTTGAATTGCTGGTGCGAATGGCGTTATCTTTGGGAGTGAAACCATTGGCCGAAGGCGTTGAATGCCAGGGCGAGAACGAAACCTGCATTGATGTCGGTTTCGAAGTGGGGCAGGGGTTTCTGTATGGCCGCCCGGTTCCGCCTGGCAGTCTTTGATTCCCGGCCCGCTCGGCCTTGGCAACTCATTACGCCGTAAAGGGCGATACACTTGTGGGGAACCGCCCTTCACGCCGCCGGACGAGTGATCAAAGTGCGAGCCAGGAATGATCCTTGA
The DNA here is from genome assembly GCA_043768885.1 of Planctomycetota bacterium. Taxonomy (GTDB): domain Bacteria; phylum Planctomycetota; class Planctomycetia; order Pirellulales; family Pirellulaceae; genus BJ22. Next base: position 1,793 of record JAYVKA010000666.1, on the reverse strand, counting down.
GTGGCAATTGACCGAACAGTCATCCAGCACTAAAACTCGATGACAGTTCACGATTCGAACGATGCTGGTCGGCATCAGTGTCATTGGTCCCGGATTTAGGCGACGGCCCCGCAGCAGCGGCAAGAAAAGGAACCACTACCACGTTACTTTTTGCCTGTGAGATTGAGTTCGGCTGGTTGAGCGTTCTCGCGGTCAAAAGAATTAAACCGCAGAGTGAGTTTGTAATTCAGATTGGTGCCAAAGAATTTGAATCCGTACGGTTCGCCTTTAAAAAACGACATTTCAGTGCCGACGGGCGACGTTGAATATCCGGAAGTGCGGAACAATATCGGCGAAACGATGGCGTGGTTCGTTTTGTTTTCCGGTGCAGGAGGCTTACTCGGCTTTGCAGCCTTTATCGCAACAGCCATGTATTTGGAACAGCATGTCCGTCCCGGTTTGGACGCGCCAATTCATACGTACGCACAAGAATTCGGGATGATTTCATTCCGGTGGCGACGCTAATTGGGATCGCTGCTGGATTCGCATTTGCTTTTTTCGTGGTTGGATGGCGGCGAACGGCGAAATGGTTGATGTTCGCAGTTGTAATCCTGGGTGCGCTCCAGTCACTCAACCTCTGGTATCAGCATGGAATTGGCGGATGCAATTGCGCGATCGTGCTTTACTACCCGATATTCGGATTGTGTGGGCTGGTTGCGTTTGGCGGAATTGTCCTGGTGATAATCGATCGTTTGTTTCCGAAGAAATTCAACAGGGCGGTTAGTTGAAGCGTGGTGGCGATCGATTCTGCGGTAGGAAACGTTGAGGAAATGAGGATGGGGACCTGGCCTGTGCCAAATCCACAGGGAAGTTAATCGGTGCTATTGTTGGTTGGTTTTTCAGGCGTTAGCCTCGCAGCCGGGGGGCTGGTCTACATTCAGGGTTTTGGCGAGTCCGGCGGTCAGGATTTGGGAACTGAAGCATTGGCGTCGAATTTGATTCGTGAAAGAAAGGCAGGAAGATGAATGTGCATTCGAATACGACAAGTCCACTTTTGTCCCGTTTTGCGCTTGGGGCGTTTTTGAATTCCGGAATACGGACTTTCCTGTGGTTGGTGTTAATGATCGGCGTGGTTTTGTTTTTGCTTCCGGAATTTTTCAGAATGTGAATGGAATTCGGGATCGACTTGCCGGAAATGGGAAAGCTTGTTGCAGCATTTTCCTGCGAGGCAAGCAAATTTTTTATCTTCTATGTTTCGCTGGTATTTCTGTCGGTCGTGGGGGTCGAGTTCGCGAGGCTGCTGGTTCCGCGAGGATTCGCACGGAAAGTCGTGAAAGTGAGGTACTGGTCCCTGTTTGCAATCATGATTCTGTGTTTTGATCTGGTGATCTTTACGCCGACGGTATCTATGGTCTGGCGTTAGGCGTCGCTGCCCGGCGACGGGGTGATGCGAGAAGCAAAAATGCGGCGAAAGCGAAACTGGGTATGCCGGGTTCCGGAACAGCTTTTATAGAAACTATGAACTGGTTTCCGCGGATGCCGATCGTTTGGGTGGCAGCACCGCTGTTGGCTGCGTTGTAGTTCCAATAGTAAACGCTGAATGAGCGAATGCCGTTGGCGAAGCTGAACGTAACGTCGGCAACAGGTGTGTTCTGGACGTTGCCGGATGTCGCAACTGGTGTTGCAGCCTGCATTCCGAACAAGGTTTGTACGGTCAGGTTGGTTGGCGAATTGAATGCATACGACGCAGCGATGCCGGTGCCAACTGCTCCCGGAGTTGTCGTGGTGAATCCTTCGGCGACAATTACGTCCCA
>JAYVKA010000665.1:0-5185 GCA_043768885.1 Planctomycetota bacterium | reverse complement strand
TGTTCAGTCATGGCTGGAGCAAGGCGTCGTGGCACGTTGGCCGAATCCTGAATCCGATCCCTCGCACAAGATTGTGGTTCTCAAGAACGGGGAGGTAACGGAAACGGAAGATGCGAATGAGCGATTTGTAGGCGTGCCCTCGATGAATGCCGTATGCAAGCATCTGGCAAAAGACTTGGATATTCACACATCGACTCGTATCGAGAAAATTGAATCAGTGGAGAACGCCATTCGTTTGACTGACAATTCCGGTACGGTCTTGGGCGAGTACGATCGGGTTATCGTTTCAGCTCCCGCAGTTCAAGCGGCCGAGTTGCTCGTCAACTTTCCATCACTCGCCTATCCGATTGCGAAGATTCAAATGCAGCCGTGCTGGGCCGGCATGGTTTCGTTTGAGCAACCGGTCACCCAAAACTGGGCTGGTGCATTTATTCACGATTCGATTTTAACCTGGGCCGCTCGCAACAGCACCAAACCCGATCGACCTGCGGACGCCGAACACATTGTGCTCCACGCCGGACATCAATGGACATCTACAAACTGGGAAAGAGACGGAGAAGCAGTCGCCCAGGATCTACTTGACGCATTCTGGCAAGCCTCCGGAATTTCAAAGCAGAGACCAGTTCACCTTCAAGCCCATCGCTGGAAGTTTGCGATACCGGTTGATCCGCCGGAAACTCGCTGTTTCTTCGACTCCGCATCGGGCATCGCTGTGTGTGGCGATTGGGCAGGCGGTCCGCGCGTCGAAGGCGCCTTCCTCAGTGGCATGGCCGCCGCAGGTCGAATCCTCGGTTCGCTGTCGCCAACTGGAAATCGCGGAAGACCCCAACAGCTGGAGTTGTTTTGAGCCCGGTGTTGCGGTTCCAGAGAAATTTGTTTGTTTGTGGAATTTTCAAAAATGAAATCGCTCATTGGCAACAAGTCGTCCGAAAAAGACATTCGCGACTGGATGTCATTTCATGGATTCATTGGCAAGACAGCTTAGTTCGCGGAAATTGAGCTGCACGCCATTAAGCGACCGGGATGGTTGCAGATTTTTCGATTTGAAGCCCTTTGCACGACTACCGAAGGCAACAAAAAACAACTTTTCGGTGCAATGAAATCCGACGAACGCCATGGCGACCCACAAATCAAAGTGGACGAGGATCTGGCAGTTCGCGACGAACAACTTGCGATTTTGTCCGAGGGATTGATTACGCAAAAACGGCAAAGAAAGTAACACTGCCATGCCGGAGGGACATACGATTCATCGAATCGCGCGCGACCACAGAAAGTGGTTTGTCGATCAATCGACAAGGCTTTGCTCGCCGCAAGGTCGCTTCGAAAAGGAAGCGGCAAAGCTGGACGGCGGCATTTTGCGTGATGTCACGGCTCATGGCAAGCATCTGTTTTACTACTGGAGTCCGAGAAAAATCGTTCATGTTCATTTGGGACTGTACGGCAAGTTTCGAATTCACAAAAACCCCGCCCCCCAACCACGTGGTGCGGTGCGGATGCGAATGATCGGACAGGACCGCTCTTTCAACCTAAATGGTCCAACGTGTTGCGAACTGCTCAACACCAAACAACACCAAACAACACCAGGCAATCAAGGCAATCAAGGCTCGGCTTGGTCAGGATCCGCTCAGTGCCGATGCTTGTCCGGGCACGCTTTGGTTACGGATCAGTCGCAGTCGATCGGCAATCGGCACGTTGCTACTCAACCAATCGGTTATCGCGGGGGTGGGAAACGTCTACCGTGCAGAAATTCTGTTCCTGCTCGGAATTCATCCCGAGACTCCGGCCAACAGGCTCTCGCGAAAACAGTTTGATGAGCTGTGGAAGTTGACCGTCGATTTGCTTACGACAGGTGTGAAGTACATGGGTGTACACCGGCGACACGGCGATCATGCCTTGGGCTTCATCGCACTTTTGGTCATTTTGCGATTGCTGCTGTTGGTGTTGAGCGGAGCAAAAATCGTGGTCAGGCGAATGCGCGGCAGTACAGTTCCTGTTGCTGTGGATTCACTTCGTCGTGGTGGTGCCGGTTGGCGAGTTTCCGGTATTTTTGCAGTGACGTGTCATGTTACGCCTCCGGTCGCCATCGTTTCGGTATTCCTGTCCCAAAAGCCGATTTATTGTTTCCCCACCGGATGTTACGTTGCGTTGGTCCTCGTAGCACTGGCGTCGTTGTTGGGCGCGTGCCTGGTTCCACTCTCGATTTGTGCGTGGTTTCGTCGCTAGGGTTCAATGTGGAAACGATTTTTCCTGTCGTTGATGGCCGTCGCCGGAATCATGGCCGGCCTGCTGGCCTGGTACTGGAATGTGCTGGGCTTCAATACTTGAAGTCGTTGCAAACCTGGCCGGGGCTACAAACGCACGGAGACATTCGGGCTTAAAGTTCAAAGCATCACCGGGGAACTTTGGAACGCAAAAAATGCAACATGTCTCTTCTCAGGAAACTGCCAATTCTTGCCGAGACGCATCGTCAAAAACTGGCGAAATGGACTACTTGTCCATTCCATCTTGCCTGGCTCCATTCCAGCTGTTTTCCAAATTCTGGAACATCACGCAATTGACGAGAGCACCACCTCGGGATCAGCGATTTGTTGAATACAAACTTGGAGGGGAGGCAAAGCCCAAATCGGGGTGATAGAATGAGTCTTTTTATGCTTGGGAAAAATTCGATTGTCTGAGAAATAGTAACGGCCCGCCAATGAACAGTTGCGAACCAACAACGGGCGCCAGCTTTTTTGGGTTAATCCAAAAGACCCTTCCAGGCCAGACGGCTCAAGAGCCAGCTTCGGAAATATCACCAAGCCGCCTTGAACTGCAACCACCCGGCAACAAGCCACAGACCCGGAGCACTAATATGAACTTCTTTCGTCGAAACGTTGTCACCAGTCTGCTGACTGTCCTGCCGACGGCGCTGCTGGTCGCATCATCCCAAGCCGCGGCGATTCAGGAGCAAGCGACCAATCCCGACGGTAATGCAGCAGACAAGCCCCAGCCCGTGCAGGTCTACATCTTGCTGGGCCAGTCCAACATGGTGGGCGCCGGCAAGGTCGGTCCCGCGGACAAAGACGGCTCTCTCGAACACGCAGTGAAGGAAAAGGGCAAGTATCCGTACCTGGTCGATGGCTCCGGCAACTGGACCGAACGCAACGACGTCCGCCACGTGCGCGTCATGGGTAGCGGCACCGGTGCCATGAAGCTCTTCAACAACGAGTGGATGACGATCAAAGGCAACTCTATCGGCCCGGAATTCGGTATTGGGCATTCCGTGGGCGATGCCATCGAGGCGCCGGTACTGATTCTCAAGAGTTGCATCGGCAACCGCTCACTGGGCTGGGACCTCCTGCCCCCAGGCAGCCAGGGCTACGAGTTGGAAGAAAAAGACACGAAGACTGGAGAGGTAAAAACATTCGTCTACGCCGGTTACAAGCAGTCGCCCATGAAGTGGGAAAAGGGGACGGAGCCGACGCCGATCGCATGGTACGCCGGAATGCAATACGACGGCGATATCGCCAACGCAAAGTCAGTGCTTGCTGAACTCGACACCTATTACCCCGGTGCCGAAGGCTACGAGATCGCGGGCTTCTTCTTTTGGCAGGGCGACAAGGACCGCTACGACGCGGGGCTCGCCAGCCACTACGAGCAGAACCTCGTTCACTTGATCGAGCAGTTGCGCAAGGATTTTGACGCGCCCAACGCGAAGTTCGTCTGCGCCACACTCGGTCAGTCGGAGAAGGGTGTCGCTGATGGCAACGACGGGCTGATTCTCAACGCTCAGCTTGCCGTCGACGGCGAGACAGGCAAATACCCACAGTTCAAAGGCAATGTCGCGACCGTGTACAGCCATCCGCTGTCGATGGGAGGCGCGTCGAACGGGCACTACAACGGCAACGCCGAGACGTACATGAACATTGGCGAGGCAATGGGCAAGGCGATGGTAGAGTTGCTGAACAAAAAAAACAGTAGTGAGACAAAAGGTAATTGATCAACATGAAGAAGACCCTGGTTTCCGGATTCATGTTCGCCGCCATGGTGGTGGGACTCACCCAAACTATGCTGGCGAAACAAGCGGCGGCAAAACAAGCGACGGCGAAGCAAGAGTCGCCGGCAACCCCGTTCTCGGTTGAGGGCGAAAAGCTTTTCGCTCGCTACTCCGATCAGCTTGAGGCATTGCAGGCAGAGATCGCCAAATCGCTGCCCAAAGTGGAAGAGCAACAGAAGGTCACTTTTCGGAAGTCGGTTGAATCAGTCAAGGCCGCGGAGGCCGAGGCGAATGCTGCACAACAGGCCCTGAGCAAGATTCAAACGGCGATAGCCTTGGTGGATCACGCAAAGGGCAAATGGATCGGTGGTGCCGAAAAGGGAATTGCCCAGGCGGAGACGGCGCTGGAGAAGGCGACCACGGAAACCGAACGCGAAGCGGCGAAGATGGAGCTGGCCAAGTGGCAGGCGAACAAGGAAGACGGGATCAAAGCACTCAAAGAGCGTCAGGCAGTCCTGGACTTGGCCAAGCTCGACGAGCCGAAAGTGACCCAGGAAAATCAGGCGGCTCAAACTGCACTGAACGAGGCGAAAACCAATGAGTTCATCGCCGCCAATAGTCTTTTGACGGACTTGGAGCCATTGCTGGCGAGCGACAAACTGGACGCAAAGCTCGTCAGTTGCGCCGTGCTCGTGAGCGCCACGCCGCGCGGATTGGCCGAGTTCGCCCAACAGGGCAAGGAGCAGGAGCTCATGGTCGAGAAGCTTCTGGCTGACAACACCTTAATGAAGCAGATGCTGATCGCTGGTGGTGCCAAGTTCGGCAAATACGGCCGGGCCATGGAGATTTACACGGCGATCAAAAAGGCGAGCCCGAAAGCAAGCAAAGATTTTTTCCAGCGTCTGGCGTTGGCCGTCAGCCTCGAACATGCGGTACCGGTTCGGCAGAGCAACCCCCAGACCTCGACCAATGCGCCGGCCATCGTGGATCCGGTGAAGCGTTACCTGCATTACGAAAAGGCCTACCTCGATGGCGAACTCGACCCGGCCTTCAAAAACCTCTCCGTCTGGGAATATCGGATGGTCATCGATTGCGATGCGCCCGATTCAATTCTGGCGTGGGGACGCGTGATGCTCCGCAACTACCGGCCCGACCACATTTACAATCCGGACTATGGCTGGCGCTACTCCGGCGCGGTCCGCACCGAAG
>JAYVKA010000664.1:0-4495 GCA_043768885.1 Planctomycetota bacterium | reverse complement strand
CCGATTTGCCGAATCCAAATTTCCACTCCCAAACTGAAATCGCCCCACGGCCCGCAGAATACATGGGACAAATCCGAATCCAGTTTCCTGAGCACATGCAAATTGACAAGGCGTTGCCCGCGTCGATTCATGTGATAGGTCTTGATGGAATTCCGATGCCTTGCCGAATTTTACGGGAGGGCCTCGTGATTTCGATTTCCAGGAATAGGGACGAATCCGGGCATGTCTATCTTGCCTGGCCGACGGATGAATGGGGCGATCTGGTTTTGGTCACAGGCACGTTGCCGGAGTCCGACACACCGATTCGGGTTGCAATAGAATTGGCGCGAGGATCGGCCAATCGACTGAGGAACCAGATCAGCAATTGGCAAGAAGGCGGACTGATTATCCCGGACGGCGTAAATGAGATGTCGGGGAATGCTTCGTCGTTGCTGGCAAAGGCTGTGCTGGAATCGTCCGGCAGTGCAGCTGAGTTGGCGGCGATTCGCGCGAACGAATTGGCAGTCCATGCGATCTTTGAATTGTGCCGGGCTTTTGCCGAACAGGTCTTGCCGCTTCGCCTTCAGAACCAGTCGGCACCGCGAGTTTGGCTTGGCTGTCGAATTGACGAGGGTGATTCCAGGGCGATCGAATCCTTGAAGATTTTTGATGTGCTGGAATCCGATTCGAACAACTTGCCAGCGGGGCTTGCGGGCAAGGCGCGGATATTGGGCCCGCTAATGGACGCATCTCCCGGAGGATTGGACGACGAGTTGCAATCGATTTCACAGTTCGAGGATCGACGCGTCAGGATTTTGGATCGGGCCCGGGAAAAGCTGACTGCTGGCGGCGCCAATGCCCGAATTATTCATGCCGTCGCCGGATTGAACGGAATCGGTCATCGAATGCTGAGCTATCCGCAGCAGCTGCAATTGTCATTGGACATGTTGCAGTTGGTCGATGAATGTTCCATACAGACTCCGGTGATGATCAGTTTTGACAATCCGTGGGGCGAACGCCTGGCCCGAAGCGTTGGTGGCAACCATCCGATGCTGATCGCCGATTCGTTATTGCGACGCGGTGTAAGGATTTCGATGCTGGGTCTGGAAATCAATCTGGACTTTTCGCATCGTGGCAGTCTTGCCCGCGACCCGCTGCAATGGCTGGATTTGCTCGACATGTGGGGCCAACTTGGATTGCCAATGTTGTTGCTGCTCCGTATTCCCTATGGCGTTATGGCGGATGAAAATTCCGTTCGGCCTGGGATGCAGGATTCGCAACGGCTCGATTTGTTGAAAACTGTTTTGCCTCTGATCCTTTCCCGGCCTGCTGTCCATGGAGTAATCTGGCAGCAGGTTCAGGACAAGCCCGATTCCCGGTTTCCGGGAGGAGGTCTTTTGGACCTGACCGGTAAACGCAAACCCGTTTGGGATTTTCTGGAAGAGATGCACAATAGCATGACGCGCTCGGTGGCCGATCAAACCGCCTGACGACCGATGCAAACCAGGCAGATATCATCGGTCTGCGGACTGTCGCCAACATGGCGGCGAATGCTTTCGCAAATCGTTTTTCCGATCGATTCGGGAGCTTTGGCCTGGCTGGTTCGGATATCTTCGATCACGCGTTCGGTGGTCAGTTCGTCACCGGCGTCGTTCATCGCCTCATTCACTCCGTCGGTGTAAAGCACCACGATCGTGCCTGGTGGCATTTCGATTTCTGCGGATTCGTATGCAAAATTTTCCATGATTCCAACGGGCAACCCCGCATGGATATCGTCCATGGAAACAATGGATCCATCGGGTCGCCAGATGATTGGCAACATGTGACCGGCGTTGACGATCTGAATGGTTTCACTTCGGGAATCAAGCATGCACAGCAAAAACGTGACGAACTTGTCCAGATTCATGCCCGACATGGCATTGTTGATCACTTCCACAGCCTTGACCGGATTGGAATTCATTGCGAGCGCAAACCGGGATTCCGCAGCTACCTTTGCCATCAACAACGCAGCCGCGACTCCATGGCCGACAACGTCGGCGACGATAATGGCGCAACGATGTTCGTCCAGCTGGACATAATCGAAATAGTCTCCCCCAACGTGTGTTGCGGGGCGGTAATACGAAAAGAATTTGAAACCACTGATGCCCGGTGGCTTGTCGGGCAGGAACCGGAGCTGAACTTCATGGGCCAGTTTGAGGTCCTGCTCCATCCGGCGGGTCTCGTCGGCCGCGCGATAAAGTTCGAATTTCTGCAACGCGGCGCTGGTTTGCATGGCGACCGTAGCGAGCACTTCCAGGTCTTCCTGGGAAAAAGCCATCGATGGTCGTAGCGAGTCGATCTGGATGATGCCGATGGATTTTCCGGCGGCGTTGACGAGCGGCGCAGCCATCATCGAACGAATTCGGAAATCGGCCAGCGACTGGCTCATGTCAAACCGGCTGTCCTCGGCAGCGTCACTGCTCAAGACGGCCTGCTGCAATTCCATTACGGTGTTGACAATCGTTCGGCTAATTCGGATGTTTTCGTCATCGATTCCCCGACGAGTCTTCATCAGGAACGGAACGATTTCGCTTGTGTCCTCTTTTTTCATCGCAATAAAGCCGCGGTCTGCATCGACGAACAGCTCGAACAGGCAGTCGATAACGCTGCTCAGGATGCCGTTCGGCTCGCTGGCGTCGCGCAGGGCCTGTGTGACGGTGATGATCGCCTTCAGTTTTGCCGAAGCACCGGAGGTCGTGTCGATTGCCGAATGGTGCGAGGGAATCTCCAGCTGCCCGAGAATGGTACTTCCACGTTCATACTTGTCATCGACCAGGAAGTTGCTGGAGAGTTTTTCCGCGCGGTCCTGTCCGGTGATCGTCGCGTTCGCGCCCCTGCGGGGGTTTTGCTCGTGGAGGAAAAACTGGAAGCTGACATCGCAAATGCTGATTTCCGCTCCATCGAAAAGTTTGGTTGGTGCGTCAATCAGATTTCGGTTAACGAGAGTGCCGTTTCGACTCCCCAGGTCAACAACAAAAAAATTATCACCCTTTTTTTCGATTTGCGCATGTTTACGGCTGACTGCACCCGCTTCGATAATCACTTCGCAATCGGGATGTCGGCCAAACGTAATGGTGTCATCACCCAAAGCAATCTTTTGGCGGGCAACTGCCGAGTCATTGGAGATTAGATAGGCCATGGTAGGAACCTGGTCGGAAAACCAAAAGCAATGGTTGGCCAGTCAAAACGGACCAGGTCGTTTGCCAGGTCTGCGTCGAAAGGCTGTCCGGTTGTTCAACCATCGACGTGTTTTCGTTTCAGATGAACCAGCCGAACTGTCAGTGTATGTCCCAGAAACGGTTTGCCCGTCTCCCGGAACCCAGGTGATTCTACTTTGCCTGCCGCAAATTCGCAGCAGGTTGTCAAGTTGTTTTTGAAAGGGCCTGGATGGTTGGGCGTAATTTCGGAGTGGGCTAATGGTCAGCCGCCGGGCGAATCGATAAAATCTGGCGTTCGCTCGGGACTGGTGTAACGGTAGCACGAAAGATTCTGGATCTTTTAGTCGGGGTTCGAATCCCTGGTCCTGAATCAAAATAAATCAGCCCAACTGAAATCGATATCCAGTTGAGCTGATTGGCTTTTCAATTTGACACAAATGGGTCAGTCAAGACCCGGTCGATAAATCAGACCAATTCGTCCAGAAGTCTGGAGACCGCTGCATCCAGTTTCCCGGGTGTTTCATAGACACCGCTGGCGATCTGCGCCTTGATGGTGGCAACACGTTCGGCGCGAACATTGTCGGTCTGAGTGCCTGACAACATTTGGGCTTCAAAAGAAATGTCAACCTGGTCAACCGGCATCTGGGCGGGTTGTTGTTGAACAGCTCCTGCCGATCGCGTCTGGTTGAAAGATATGCCGCTGGTTTGATTGAGCTGGCTGGTTGGTCGGATCTGCATCTTACATTCTCCAATCACGTTTGTTTTGCTGCCACCGGATGAATCCAGTTCAGGCGGCAATGTATGGTTTCCAAAACTGGGAACAGGCTCCGGTTATTAACCGGTTTCCTGTTTGAATGCCCTTTTGACATTCACCTCAAAGCACGATCCGTGGTGCCCGCTTGCCATCCGTGATTGAACTCCCGCCGACAGTGTGAATTGCCAGCCGGGTTCTCAATCAATTTCGGCGTCATGCTTGCACTACTCAACAAACTCCTGCGGGAATCGTGTCGTGCCTGTTCAGTTCAGTCTGCTGAAAACCAGGAATTTGCGGTTGAATCCGGTGGCGACCGGGTCCGTCAAAACCCAATCACTTACGAAGCCGGACTCTGGTGACTACAGGTTTCTGCAACCGTCGTTCACCGCACTCACCTTTGTTTTTCTGTATCAAAATTCCAGGTAGTCACTTGACTGGCACACTTGTACGAACGTCCGAATCCGAATGTTCAAAAAATATTTCCAGTCTTCGACTACCCAGCTTATTTCACATTTTCTGTCGGGGCAACGTCAATATCCTGGCGACGTCCGCGCCGACCAGTCGG
>JAYVKA010000663.1:0-4361 GCA_043768885.1 Planctomycetota bacterium | reverse complement strand
TGTCGCTTGGGCATGACAAGAATCCGTGCCGATCCGCCTTGCGGACACTCCATGATCTGGATCTGGCCGCCGCATTCGTTGGCGGCCTGATTGGAAATTGCGAAATTTCGCCCCCGAACTCCACCAACCATCCGGTTCTTTATCTCGCGAGATTGCCTGGTCACGTCAATCCCTTTTGATTGACTTCGTTGTTCCGTTGTCGCCAGTTCCAGTTCCCACGAACTGTCGGCGTCGATCAAAGTGACGGAGAGTTCGCCGTCAAAGCTGGTGGACTCGATCGCGTCGGCCAACAAACCGCGGATTGCGCGAATCACGGTCGGGTTTGCGTTCACGGCTGGTAACATGCTGGCCAGCCCACTCCGATCCATTTGAACATCGTCCAGATCCAGTTCGAGCTGAACCCGGCGAGCCTGTATTTCAGGTTGCATCTCAGTCAACAATCGAACCAGCAGACTGCGAACAGATTGGTCTTCGCCTGCACGTGGACGCATGATTCCTCTCCACCAGTATTTGTCCTGAAAATCCATCGCGAAATTCGTATCGCAATCATCAGATCGATGGGAACGGTTCCGGATTGGGCTCTGGCTTGTAGGAAATTTCCGGTTCCAGTGTCAATCCGGAACCAATCCGATTCGAGCCTCGCCAGCAGAAAAAATACGGCGAAACCGGCCTAATAGCGAAGAAGAATTCCGCTTGAAAAGAGCCGCATCGGGTTTAATGACCCGTGCGGCAGTCCCAGGAAATATCGAACCGCACTACCGCAAGGTTACCGCTCGATTTTAGGGTACTCGATCTTGCTAAAGATCCTGCGTCACCGGGATCTTTGGCAAGATCCACTACGCTCAACCATAATTCCTGGCTGTCACAAAGCACTACAGAATTGCAGTACCGATTTGCTCCATCACCCAGCGGTTGATATCGCCCAACGCTATCGGCGGGCATTCGTCGGCTCCAGGGTACTGGCGCAACTGGACATCGAATCCGGCGACATGCAACAAACCCAGCTGGTCGCATAGCGTTTCTTCGGTCAGGTTTTCACAGTCCCGTGAATGAGCCCACATCACTTGCAGCTTTCGACATTCCGGCCAATGCTGTAGCGGCTGAAGGCCTGCCGGTAACGCGCCATTTAACGAGACTACGCCACTTACCAGGTTGCTCATTCGAAAAGCAACCCGAAATGCCATCGTTCCGCCAGCACCAGAACCGGCAATGAAAATCCGCTGGCTGGCGATATTCATCCGAATTCTTGCGTAGTCAATTGCATTGGCGACATTGCGAACTGCTGATTCAATTCCCGTCTGGTTCTGTTCCCAATAAAATCCCCCGTCGGAATTTCCAAGCGATGCCTGAGGCGCAACAGCCGCAAAATTTCGCAGGCTGACTTGCGGCATCACACGCAACAATTGTCCCGAATCATCGCCATCGGAATGCAACCAGACGATCAGCGGATACGCATACGCTGGTTCATGGTTTTGGGGAATGAACAGACTCGTTTGACCGGCAGATAAACCAGAACTCGTCGAACGATCCAGGGACGCTTCACCCAGAAATTCGTTCTTTCGGATTCGGGCGAGGGATTTTGGTTCTCCAACCGGCAGACCGGCCAACGGACTCAGTTGAACTCGTTTCATTCCACGTTTTCCTGGCCAAAGAATTGGAAAGAGTCAGGCGATCATCTTGCGCCGCTTCCGTTGTAAGACAGCGCAATTGATTGGTCAACCTGCAATTTTCGGCGCTCGCTAGCGAGCACAGCACAAACAGGCCAAACCGCTTCAATTTTTTTACTTCACCCAATACATTCGGCTCGAAATGGTCTTGACCGGCGCGCCGGAAGCCTCGCTGACCATTCGCAAAATGATATTGACGTCGCCTGATGCGTCCTGCGGATTGAAATTGTACGACCATCGATGATGCGTACCAGGGTTATTGACAATCGAATCGACCGCGAATGTCACCGCCGCCGTTTGCCACGCGCTTCCATTCCAGAATTTTCCGGTTTGATTGTGCCGGATCACCAGTCGAACCAGTTTTAGTCCGCGCCCGTCGCTGGCCCAGCCGGAGATCGGAATGGGCAATCCCGTGTTCTTTTTGAGCGTCGCTCCGAAATACGGCGTCTCGATCAGGCCAAACGGCTGGGTTGTTTCAATCGTCAAAATGGTGCTGTCGGGAACCGGCTGATACTTTCCGTTAGCTGCGTATGCCCGCGATCCGACATAGAATCGTGTGGAAGACGCCACGAACGGCGGTCGAAACTTGTACGACCAATTCACCAACGTCAAACCAACCGATTCCAGTTCTGCCTGGACCGTTGTATAACCGGTTTGCCAACTGCTGCCGTTCCAGAATTTGCCTTGCCCACTGGTAACATCCCGAATCGTCAATCGAACCTCGGAGACATCCGAGGAGTATTCGGCTGTTCCTGTTATCGTCTCCTCAAGCAATCCGGTTCCGGCCGGACCAAATGGTGTCTCGATGTTGCTGACCGGATCAACAATATCCAGTTTCTGAAGCGTGATCAGATTTTGGTAATACTCCTTTTCCGCTGTAAACAGCTCATCGGCCTGGTTCTCCAATTGCCAGGGGTCAGCACGCATGTCGTAAAATTCCTGTTCGCCCGTCGCCCATTCCAAAAAAACCGAGTCGAACATCCGGATCCCGGTCATCGTGGACTGAACATATTTTCTGCCTTCGGCAATCAACTGCCAATGTTCCAGTAAAACGCCCTGCGGACGCCAGTCACGAAACAACCCCGGATAGGACATCTCCAACAGCGGCACAAAACTTTTGCCGGGCAGTGCAACTGGCGGGTTGACTCCAGCCATCTCCAACAGCGTTGGCGCAATATCAATGTGCGCCATCAAATATTTCAACTCCTCCGGCCGGTGCATAACTTGACCGGGTCCCCAAACCAGCAACGGCACCCTCGAAGCGCGATCGAAACAGGTCCCTTTGCCGAACAATCGATGATGCCCCAACTGATAACCGTTGTCGCTGGTAAATATGATGATCGTGTTGTTCCGAATCCCCAGATCGTCAATTTTCTGAAGCAGATTCTTTACGAAATCATCTGCCGACTTCATCGAAAGCGAACGTCGACGATACTCGACATCGGCCAACACGAGGTCACTGTCTCGCCAAGTCGTGCCGACAACATCCAGCGGATCCAGATCGGACAATGTCCGGGGCTTGTCCGACATGTCCCACTCGTTGAAGTCCGGCGCAAATCGCTGAATCATTCCAGGCCACCAGGAACGGTACTTCGGAGCAATCATCCCCTTCTCAGGCAGATTCTCATCCAGGTTTAGCGCCTGCGAATCTTCACGGTGGGGGGTTAATGGAGCAAAGTACAAAAGGAAAGGCTGTCCCGCCGAAGTCGCCTGGTGCTCGGTGATCAAACGCAACGCATCCGTTGCTTCGACATCGGTCCGGTAGCGGGAAGGATACTCGGCGGGATTCAAATTTTTCGTTTGACGAGTCAGTCCGTTCACCACTTGATAGACGTTGTGATAAACAGAACCCAACGAAATATACGATTCATCCCAACCAGGCGGGGCATAGTCCGCCCACGTTTCTCCAGCCGATGGCTCAAACCCGGAATGCAGATACTTGCCAACCATCATAGTTCGGTATCCGGCATCCTGCAGCCATACTCCAATGTTTTCATTCAGCCACTTCGGACCGTTTTCCCCTTCCGGCCCCGAATTCTTCCAAACGTCATATCCCCCAGGCAATCCCCGGCTGGACGAGTGTTCTGGCTGGTTGCAAAGTATGCCTACCTTGTGCGCATACTGTCCTGTCAACAAACACGCCCGCGACGGTCCGCAAATCGGAGTCGTCACGTGAAAATTCGTGAACCGCATTCCCTGATCCGCCAGCTTGGCAATGTTCGGAAAATAGCGATAACCGAAACCTGGATCAAAATCAGCCTCGAACATCGACCAGTCGGCATCGTCCAGATTGATCAAGATGATGTTCGGTCGTGAGCCGGCAAGTGGAGCCGAACCCTGTCCAGCAACGTAATCTGTTTGGCAAAGACCAAAAACCAGAATCAACAAACCCGCTACCAGATTTGTCGCGCGACATGAACAACGTCGCTGCATCAAATCCACAACGGGACCAGGTAATCGGAGTAAAGACATGGCGTCGGAATCAAGGGATTGGGCAAGGAGGATCGAAACCAGTCTTGGTTCCGGCCGGGAATCGGCCACCGATTTCAAAACATGAACACGGGTGGCATCGTCGACCTGCGGCTCGAACGGACCTGGAAATGGAAACTCCATTCTATCACGCCAATGCCCGAACTGCCAAAAACCAAATCACGCAACACAAAAATGTGAGACAAACTGCTATAAATATCGGTC
>JAYVKA010000662.1:0-12167 GCA_043768885.1 Planctomycetota bacterium | reverse complement strand
CATGGAAATGAGAGTGTCCCGATGTTCAGGTCCCTGAACGCGGCGTCGGGCATCGAGGCAACGGGTGTGTAACGTCTCGGCTTCAGCAATTCTCCGCTGAGATTGAAAGAGACAGGCGAGGTTGTCCATCGCGACAAGCGTCGTGGGGTGCTCTGGACCCAACACACGATTCTGGATCTCCAGGCACTGTGTGAGCAACGGCTCCGTCTCGTCGTAACGCGCCTGATCGCCGTATAACGTGCCCAAATTGTTCATTGAGTTGACTGTCCCAGGGTGCTCTGCGCCCAGGACAAGACGATTGATCTCCAGTGACTTGGCGAGCAGCGACTCGGCCTTTTCGTACTGCGCCAGATCCTGATACAGCCCGGCCAGATTGTTCATCGCCATCGCCGTATCGGGGTGTTCAGCGCCCATCGCGAGTTGTGTTTTCTCGAGGCACTGGGCGAGGAGTGTCTCGGCCTCGCGGTAACGCGCTAGATCCTGGTAGAGCATTCCCAAAGTGCCCATCGACCTGAGAGTGACAGGATGTTCGGTGCCCAGCGCGCGTTGGCATCCGTCCAGAGCCTGTGTCAACGTCGGCTCGGCTTCGGCATGACCCAGATACCAGTACATCAGCCCCAGACTGCCAAGGGAGATCAGCGTATCCGGGTGTTCAGTGCCGAGCCTGGATTCGTTATCTTCATGAAGTTTCTTCCATAGCCGGGTGGCCTCCTCGTAACGTCCAATTCTGGAAAACGCGCCGGCCAGTGTTTTCTGCAATTCCCTTCGAACCCTCGGCTGATCGGCGAATCGCCGGCCGACGTTTGCCATGGCCCTATCTAGCAGCGTGGCGAGTTTGAGGTCGGGATCGGGTGTCATTCTGGCCTCAAGTTGCGCCTCCGCACCGGCCAGTCCCAGCAGATCCTGCTGGAGGAATTCGTTGACGGCCTTGGCTACTGCCGCTTCTTCGGCCGCCTGCCTTGCAGAGATCTCCGCCTTCTTGCGTTGCAAGGCTTCTTCTACTTTTGCTTTTCGCTCAGATTCGGCAGATTCACGGGCCCGACCGGCACTGGCAAGAGCCTCGAGCCGAGCCAGGTCCTTTGCGTCCCGTTCACCTGTCGCAGCGCGCTCGGCTCGCGTCGCGCGAATCGCTTGCCAGGAAGTCCCCACCAGTCCCGCGACCAGCGCAATCAAGACCAGACTGGCCGCAATTGCGCTCGCCCTGTTGCGTCGAACGAATTTTCGAAATTTGTAACCGGCGCTGGGTGGACACGCGTCTACTGGTTCATTTTGCAGAAATCGCTCGATATCCTGGGCCATTCCGAAGGCCGTTTCGTAACGTCTCGCTCGGTCCTTTTCCAGCGATTTCATGATGACCCAGTCCAACTCGGACTTCAGCAGTTTTCCCAGTTCTCCTGGTTCGATGCCACGCTGCGCGGCAATGCTGGCCCGCATTTTGGAAGTGGACAATCGCAGACTTGGCAGCGGAGGATCGACATCGCGAATGACTCGCAAAGCCTCGTGCCAGCCCCGCTCCGCCAGCTCAGCCCGAGGGAACGGCGTCGAACCGGCCAGCAATTCGTACATCAATACTCCCAGCGAATAGACGTCGCTGCGCGTATCGATGTCGACGTTGTTGAGCTGTGCCTGTTCCGGCGACATGTATTCGGCAGTTCCCACAACTGCACCGAAGGCGGTGTGCAGTGACATTTCCGTCAAGGTCGCACCGAAGGCTTTGGCGACTCCAAAGTCAATTACTTTGGGAACCGGCTTGCCATCGAACAGGGCAACCATCACGTTTGAAGGTTTGATGTCGCGGTGAATGATTCCCTTTTGGTGCGCATGATGGATCGCCTGACACACGGGAATCAGCAATTCCAGCCGCTCACGCGGACCGATTTTGTTTTGATCACACCAAGTTGTGATGGACGTGCCTTTAACCAGCTCCATCACAAAGAAAGGTTGCCCAAACTCGGTTACTCCGCCATCAAATACCTTGGCAATGTTGGGATGATCCATCAGTGCCAGTGCCTGACGCTCCGCTTCAAATCGCGTCAGAACGCTTTGCGAGTCCAGGCCGGCCTTGATCAGTTTGATCGCCACCTTGCGTTTGACCGGTGCCGTTTGTTCGGCGTACCAGACCGTCCCCATTCCACCTTCGCCGATCGGTTCGATCAGACGGAATTTATCGGCAACGATTGCGCCCGGTTGATAGAAGGAACTCGAGCGATCCGATTTGCTTTCCGGACTGGCATTTGGCCCATACGCAGCGGCAAGGCCTGCCTCAAGGTCCAGACTCCCCTCAGGCACCTGTTTGGCAGGCTCCCCGGCCATTTCATCGGGCAAGTTCTGTGAAGGGTCCGCCATTGGCTTGTTCCGGTTCGACTCGGAAAAAAAACTAACTCGTTATCCCATTGCCGATACAGGCCAGAGCCGGGCAAGGGCATGGAAATTCAGGCGTCTGCTGATTATCCCCAATCAAAATTGATATTAACATCCGATTGGTCTCCGATCGAATGCATTTGGCGAATCTGATGAACGCCGGTTTAGATCACAAGGGAATTGTGAACGCTCAAGACTTTTTTTGCGCGGTCTGGTCGAAGAGAATGACTCGATTGCTGCAAGACTTCTGCCATCGCACCGTTTTCGCGCGGTAATTCTTCCGGAAAACTGCGAGTTTCTTCCAAATAGACTCACCTTGCAGACGCTGAACACCCCGCCGCGCGCGGATTCTCGTAATCCACCGCAAGGCTGTTGAATTGACCAGGAAAGTCCTTGAGTCAGGCCGGGCCTCATTGGTGGTAATGGGACCAAGACTGCCTGGAGCGGATAGGGAACCGTCCGATCGCCGTCGCCAGACGGGATTTGGACGTGGTTTGGATCCGGTCCTCTGGCAGCATCAGAGCATGGCGAGCGGCAGGTCGTCAGCCCTCCGTGTATAGCGCAGACTCGGAGGGCTGACGCCCTGCCGCTCGCCTGGTACATCCATTCTTTTCCGCACAGAGAATGACAACGTCGGAAACTGGTTACAACGAAATCAAAGTCTCGGAACCAGGATCACGATCAAAGACCTCGGACGCCGTTTCGGCGAAAAACAGGTCAAGTCCTCCCGCGCCATGGATTTGATTCCCGCCTCCATTTCGATGCACCGTCGAAGCATTAAGGCGTGGAACGCCTGTTCCGTTGACCAGATTAGCGGCGCGCGTCGCGTAATTGATGTCCGTGCGCGACCATTCCGCCATGATGTTATCGAGCGCGGTTCTGGACGTGTCGTAGTCCGTCGTGCCACCGATCAGCAAATCCTGACCTTGTCCGCCAACCAGAATACTGGCACTGCTACCGGCGATCAGGATATCCCGGCCACCGTTCCCCCAAAGAAAGTTTCCGCCATTGCCAACCAGGATGTCATTCCCGGAACCACCGGCGATGTACTGAAAATTGGTGATCCCGCCGCGAATGCCCGTCGCTTCTCCGGTATTCAGGTTCACGTAAACGTTGCTGGAAATGGACGAGAAATCCAAATCGTTGTAGTTTCCCGTTCCGCCGTCCAGGGAAATGTTTTCCAGCGCGTTGATCTTGTTGATCGTAAACCAGTCGTGCTTTTTGCCTCCTTTGATCGTCAACGATGAAGTTGAATCCAGGAAGGTGTAAAGTCCATTACCCACCAGGCCGGTTGTGAATTCTCCAGCGCTGGTTCCGGCGACCGGGCCGATGGCGATTTGCCTTGCAGTTGCGCCGTCGGAATCATCGACGACCACGCGCACATTGTCGGATCCGGAAACACTGATCGTTCCCAACAGCCGATTGACACGTGACAGCCTTCCCAGTTCGACAACGTCGAGACTTCTGGCCATGATTTCCAGTGTCATGTTCGCGGGCAGTTCCTCAACCCGGACCAAATGTGATCCAACAAATGGTGCGAAGAGGGAAAAATTGCCTACGCCTCGCACGGTCAGCGGGCCTGCACTCGTGGAATCCATTCGAAGTTCGTTTTCGCCGGTCGAAATGAAGCGAAAAGTTTGCCGGGCAGGGCTCATTTCATCGACATAGGCAACCCGGTCCAATGCACCGCCGATGACCGTTACCGGCGCGGCGACCGGGTATACCGATACGTAGTCTCTGCCTGAACCGCCGATGTACTTGATACTGGCAATTCTGTCAGCGTGGTCGAAAGCCCAGAACACGAGATCGTCATAACTGTCCGAGCCGAAGACCGAAACTCCGCGGCTGCTCACGAGTATGTCCTGTGTTGCCGTTTCGCTGAACAGATTGACTGAAACGGCGCTCATGGCCCCGGGCTGGTTCGAAATCGAAACGGCATTGGGGAAGTCCCCACGATCGCCTTTGAGTTTGACATCACCGAAATCCTGCAATTCCACCGACAGGGACGGGCTCGTTTGTGTAACTCGAATTTTCGAGCTTGCAGTACCAACCACCCGAAGGTGCTCGGTTTCGCCCAGATCATTAAATTCGATCGTGGCTTGAGCAGCAAGAACAAGCCGTGAATTGTCAAGAGTCGCAAGCTCGTTCCAATTATCGGGAGTTTGCACATGAACGGTATCGTTTCCCTCGCCGCCATCCACCTTGAAGAACGTATTGGTGGGCATTCCATTGGTGCGTATCGAAACCTGATCGCTCGCTCTGCCGGCATGGATTTCAACGCCACGCGTTACGTCAACGAGATAGGAGTAAGGAAGGCCTGCCGAAGTTGTAAAATTTTCGTCCGAGAAGGGCTCAACCGTCACCCGGGCAAGGGCACCCTCATGCGACTCAATGCTGATTCGATCATACGCTCCAGTGCCGGTAATATAGGCTGGACCCTGTTTCTGTCCGATGTTGGACGCCAGACGGTCGTATGAGTTTTGAGTGGGTGTGCTTTCGGTGGGCGCCTCATTCGTATCAATCAGAAACGGATAACGATGGAAAAGGTAGTTGTATTGAAAACCCGAAATAGACAGAAATGGCCTCATTACGTCGTTAGTGGTATTCAATGTCCAGCGGGAGGAATGATCCAAACCATAGGTGTGAGCCGCTTCGTGAGCGACAAAACCGGCGATCTTGCTTGCGACATTATCCAGCGTGCCTCCATAATCTCTCAAAAGGGTTCCAGCCCAGACAAAAGCCGTATCGTCGCGCAGGTTTCCGGCATCGTAGGGAGCCGAACCGCAGCACAAGGAGTAACCGGCTGCGAACATGTATGCGTCATTCGTGGGGGAGTTGGCAAGCGTCGCTTTCAGGTCATTGATACTGGACGCTGAGGCCTGAACAATCGAAACGTCGAATGGCGCAAACAATCGATCAAGTTCGTTGATAACCCGATTTCCAAGAATCGCCGCATCCGCCTGATTGGCAGTCCCGTCCCCGTTGTAATCCAGATTCAACTCCCGAACTGTGCGAGCCAGCGAAATCACATCGCCCGGCGGCTGATGAAACAGGTTATCTGGCCCATTGACTCCAGGATCGACCATATCAGCAGGCGTAAAATACATCACTTCATTGGGAAACCCAAAACCGAAATCGACATGGAGAGACGACGCGAGCATGCAACGGGGTTCAAGTTGCATCATTTCAAGTTGCCCACCCACAGATCGTCGTCGGGCTTTTGGCGATGACGAAGTTCGTTTTGAAATGGAATTCCACATTGTGTATTGCTCCCTTTTGGGTTCTGGAAACCAGCGGATTGCACCAAATCGTTGCCCGTTCACCGGCTTGATTGGGGAACCGCTCTCTGATGAACTGCGCAGACCGGCCCGATGCGTCAGGGAATTTCGGATATTTGCCAAAATTGGCAAAGGCACTGATTCAAGGAATAAACAATTCGTTTTCAGAGAGTGCCGCTACGCCAAGCGCATGTTGGCAGCCTGTTGAATGATGTTGCGGAATGGCGCAATGCATCCTGTCAAGGCTCGGAACATGCGGAAAGTCGGGCAACTCGCGCTGCTCTGCTGCATTTGGACTTCCGAGTACAAGTATTTCAAGATGCTGGTAGACGCGACAAAAGAACGAAACGGCGGTAAATACCAAACGCCGCATTGGCAATTGCCGGCAATGACGGTTTAGTTTTTGTTTCCGCCAAGCCTTTCAACAGGCTGATAGGGCTCGGGTCTTGAACAATAAACCGTGACAGGAACCGCTGCCAACAGAGGTTCCTGTCAAGAGGTTCCTGCGAGACTGGGTGCAGTTTCCGGACTGGGGGCGAAATCCGCCGGCCTCAAGTCCTGATCATTCTTGATCGCCTGCGGGATGCAAGAGCACAGGTAACAGCCGAAACGAGCAGGACTCCCGATGTTGGCTCCGGCACAGCGGTGCTGATCAGGACGTTGTCCAGCGCCCAATATTCCCCCGCGTCATCGGTCGTGTTTCCGAAGCGCGCGAACTCCAGCAACACGTCGCTGTCAGTCGCGACGAAAGAAAGCATCGGATTACCCGCGCCGCGGCCAAAACGGTAGATCCCGTAGTGTTGGGCATAATTGCCTCCACCCGTTGTAAAAAAAGCGTCAGCACCGGTGAACTTGCCAAAATCCGGCCCGGTCAGGCTGTTGAACGTCGTATCCGAATAGCGCTGTGGAGAGTACGCGCCATACTCCTGGCCGGCATTGCCATTGGTAAACGTGGTGTTGACTTTCCGAACGCCGTCAACTGCGAATCTCCATGAGTCTGCTCCAAAACCGAGGGCGGATCCATCCCACGATCCGCCGATCAGCAAATCGAAGGCGACGAGATAGGTCTGACCAGCCGCGAGGCCAGTCAAGTTGAGGGTGACGATCTCGTCGATCGAGCCGCTCTTGGGCACGCCCAGTCCAAGGCGTCCCAACCACTTCGACTGGTTGGCCGATGCCAGTCCGCCACCGTCGGTGGGGAGGCTGAACGTGTTAAGGGCGGTAATCGATCCGCCCGGCGCAAATCCAGCCGTATCGGTTTCAAAATCGTTGCTGAAAACCACATCGGCATTTGAGGTGGCGCAGCAAATCGCAGCAACGACTAAATGCAGGAGGCAATACGACACACGCTGAGGATTCATCATTTCTTTTCTCCCAAGGGGTTCCGGGTTCATTGAATCGTTGAAGGGTTGCGGTTCGCCCTCATTGCGAGAGCTTGCATCCCCGGTCCAGTAACTGCCGACAAAATCCCGATGCGTCGCGAATTTCAGAAAGTTTTCGAAAAAAGGTTCCCGGTTCGTTGGACGTTGGACTGCTTTCCAGAACAGGCCTGGAAACAACAGAAGAGCACCGATCGGTAGTGATCGGTGTCGACGAACGAACTGGCCAGCATCACTTTTCGATGGAATTCTCGTGATTTCGAAAGGAGAAAAAGTTGTTTCGGTTCTGGCGATGGGTCAGCAGTCCGTTGATCGATTTGTAATAAAAGAAGCACAAGTGAATCGTTGGACGTCAGGCACCGGGCAGCGCCACTGGCCCGGCCGCTGATGCGTCACCTCTCATAGTGCGGCACGGTAAGCGTTCACGGGGCGAAAACGGATTGCCCATGTTTCAGGGGGTCAGGCCCATTTTCGCCTGTCCATGCCGATGTTCGTCGTTGATAAGGCAGCCGAAAATGCGCCAGACCCCGGCGCGTGAACGGTTACTGTGGCACGTCCAATCAGTTTTCGCTTCCCCGAATTTTCGCAACCAAGTCCTGATAGTCGTCGCGGCCACGAACTGGTTCCAGAGTCGGTGTTGAATCGAGCAAGGGGCCGTTGCGAAGTCCCTGGTCGTACGCCTGCCCAATGAAATCAATCGAACGCAAAAAACATTCCTCAGCTGAAATCTTCGGTTCGGAATCGCCTTCCCCAACCGGCGACCCGCGTTCCGCGATTTCATCGCCAATCTGCGACCAGGCGGCGGCCAGTTCGATGGCGTCTCGCGGATCTTCAAAATTGACATCAGCCAATTTTGTTGCTTCGCTGAATGCCTGTTGCCAATCACCCATGGCAGCATGAATATGGGCGGTCATGGCCTGGGCGCAATCCTCGTCCGCGCCACCCGTTGCCGCACGGGCACGCTCGATGCACTGGATCGCTTCGGCAAACAGTCCCAACCGGCAATACGCCTTGCCCTGCTCCAGAAAGAGATTCCCCATTGAGATCGCAGCATCCGGTTCGCTCAATTCGTTATTTTCGGTCAACCGTTTGATTGCCAGATCGAACTGCGCCAACGCCTCATCCAACCGGCCTGAGTCACGCAAGGTCATTGCCAGGGTCCAGTGCGCATTTCCCTGTCCACCCAGGATAACACTTTTATCGGGATTTCTCTCTATCAAGTTCTCCCGCTTCTGAATCGACTTGCGATACAACGACTCGGCTTCGTCCGTGTGCCCCAATTCGTAGTGCAGCCTGCTGGCCCAATCAAAGGCCAAAAGATAACGATCGGCATTTTCCGTGTGGTTGTCGTCCTCGCCAACGAGTTTTTCCATGATCCTGGCGGCCTCTTCATAGGCTTCGATTGCCTCTGCAAATTTCTTCGCCTTTTCGTGGGCCTCACCTGCATTGAGGAGCGATCCCGCCAATTGAAATTGCCAAATCGGTTCATTGGGTCGTTTGGCTGCCAAAGCTCTCTGGACCTTGATCGAATCTGCCAGGATTTCCCGCGAGGATTCGTCGTTGTTTGTGGCTTGCAGACACGCCGCCAAAGATCCCGACAGGCCGGCGTGCATCCCCACGAATTCCGGATTGTCCGGAAACTGCTCAACAAGGAGACTGATTTGATCAAGTGATTGACGAAGAAACTTTTCCGTATCGCCCATTCGTTGCATTTGATTGGCTACGCCAGCCAGATTCGCCAGAACCATGGCTCGTGAATGTCGATGGTCCGGAGTTTCCGGATGGTCTTCGATCAGTCGCGCATACATTCGATCGGCTTCGCGCCATGCCATATCTGCCGCTGCAAAATTGCCGCCGTCAAACTCGACCTTGCCCAGATTCATTCGGCATGTCGCCAGTCCATCGCGATTGAAAACAACCGACGGATGTTGTTCCACGAGCCTTTCAAAAAACGTCGCCGCTTGTGCCAGTGCATTGCGCGCAGCGGGGAGGTCTCCCTGACGAATTCCCAGGTCACCCAGACTCGAGTAACCACTCGCCAAACTTGCCTGGTGCGATGACGAATCCGGTTCCTCCGCGACCAGAACCTCGCACAATTTCACAACGTTTTGAAGGTGAACTTGAGCTTCATTCAGCCGCCCCTGTTTTCGACGGACTGCGCCCAGATACTTTTGAATCTGGTTGGCGGACCACGCGGCATCGACCCCAATCTGGCCGGACTGAAAAATGTTTGCAATCTCAAAAAGTTCATTCGCCCGGTCGTAATAGGCCGATTCGTCCCCGGTTCGGTCGGTTGCACCCAAGACTTCGCCCAGCCAACAGTTGATCTCGGCCACGGCAAGTATCGGTTCGACTTCGCCAGGATTTTCGGACACAATTCGCTCGGCGATTCGCAGCGCCTCAAGGTATTGGACTTCGGCAGTCTGCCAATTCCCAATCCGGTCATTGGCGTCCGCCAGATTGACCAGCAACTGCTTCCGGGTTTCCGAATTGCCTCGATCGATCGGGAGGCCAGCGATACTTTGCTCAAACACTTGAAGCGACGTTTCCAGATAACCAATCGCTTCTTCAACCTGTCCCAGTTCCAGATTGATCAGGCCCAATTGGAGGTACGCGTCCGATACTTCGTCCTGCAGCCCGGAGTTGTCCTGGTACCGGTCGGCAAATCCCTCGAAGTAGGATTTTGCAGCGGTCAGCAGATCGCGGCGCAACCGCTCGGAACCACTGGCTTGCAGCTCCGGACTTTGGCTGACCGTCGTCAGATAGGTTTTGACGGTTTCAAACGCCGTGTGAAAATTTTCGTCGGCGATGCGTGATTGCGTTTGAGTTTGCAACAGCAGTGTCGAAACGGTCAGCAGGCCCGCTACAAGCAGAACTACCACGGTCGCTGCCAAACCGGCGATCGCCGGGTTCTTCCGCGTCCAGCGCCAAAGCTGTTCCAGCGGCGACGGACGGCGCGCGAGAATGGGACGCCCGTCCAGATAGCGCTGCAAGTCTTCGGCCAGCTCGCCAGATCGCTGGTAGCGTTTGGCCGGATCACGGGCAATCGACTTTTCGACAATCCGTTGCAGGTCGCGACCAACCAGCTTGGCCCGGCGAGACAGACGCGGAGCCTGGTCGCTCAAAATCCGATGCACCAATTGTGCGCGATCATTTTCGAGGTAAGCGGGTTGGCCTTCGAGCATCTCGAACAGCGTCAAGCCGAGCGAATATACATCACCACGCACATCGACTTGCCCCTTGAATCGTTACGGTGGCAAATAGCGCAGAGTTCCGACGATTTCACCGGACGCCGTCAGGTTGTCGGCCTCGTCCTGTCTGGCCAATCCGAAATCAGCGATCCAGGCGCGGCCATCCCGGTCCAGCATGATGTTTGATGGTTTGATGTCCCGATGCAGAATGCCCTGTTGATGGGCAAACTCCAATCCTTCGGCGACCTGAAGTGCGATCCTTGCACAGCTAATGGGCGACGGGAGTAGATTACGGGGAGCAACTGGAATCGGATCGCCGACTGATTCGGATTTGACCCGATCCGTGCTGCCTGCCGACGCTACGGTTTCGGCCAAACCATCTACGTGAAATGCAACGGCGGTTCCTTGATTATCCCGTTCGTTCTGAACACCAGCCATCCACTGTTGAAGGTCGATACCGTCGATCAATTGCATCGCAAAAAAGGAACAGCCATCGACTTCACCCGCTTCAAACACCGGAATGATATTCGTGTGGTGCAAGCGAGCCGCGATATGAGCCTCCCGGCGAAACCGTTCGGGTTGCGAGAGACCGGATTTGTGACCTGACGTGAAAACCTTCAGTGCAACCTGTCGGCCAAGAGTTATTTGAGTCGCCTCGTAAACCACTCCCATTGCCCCGCGGCCGATCTCGCGAACAATTCGAAAATCGGCCAGCGACGTTGGCACAGGGACCGGCTGGGCTACCGCAGTCAATTCTGCAACCGGTCGTTCGAGCACAACAACCGCCGGCAACATCACGCGCAATTCGCTGGCCAGCTGCGGGTAATTCTGACAGTACTCGTCAACGGAAACCGGTTCGCCCCGTCGCGCGCGATGAGTCGCCTCGTCGAGCAAGGATTCGATCAGTTCGGAATCCAAAGGGTCACTCATGAGATTATCACCCGCTGCCGGGCACCTGGGTTTTCCAATGCACTGCCCGTTCCCTGGAACCGGCCCACGTTGCAAATCCAGAATTGGCCCAAAAACCGTTTCGGCCGTGCCAGAAAGTTTTCGGCGGTCACCAGCCAGTTCCGTATTGTAACTGCGCGCCGATTGCGAAAGCGTCAGCCAAATCCTGAAAAAAAAGGGAATTGCCCTTGGCATTCCGTGGAAACATCTCGGGTTTCCTGACTCGATTCAGACCGTCAGCGGCCTGATTCAGTTGATTTAGAAAAAATCGTCCTGACGGCGATTTTTCCTGACGCAAGTGATTTTCCTGCGCAGTTACTGATCGGAACGCCAACCCTGTTCGGCGGCGAATGGATTCCCCGTTTGTTCCATCCTTCCTTGTTTCGAGGTTCCTGTCATGAAATTCAAATCCCGCCGTACCAAAGGTCGTAAGCAGGACTCTTTGCAATTTGAACGACTTGAGGATCGCCAACTGTTGGCTGCGGTTATCACGGTCAACTCGACGATCGACAGCAACCTTCGGGACGATTTCCTGACGCTGCGCGAGGCAATTCTCGTCAACAACCGGACCTTGGCGGTCGCCACATTGACTACAGCGGAACAGGTCCAGGTGAGCGGGACACCGACCAGCACCGACACCGATACGATCGGCTTCAACATTCCGGGCGCCGGCGTGCAGTCGATTACGCCCACCTCGAATCTGCCATCCATCACCGATCCGGCCATCATCGATGGCTACACGCAGCCGGGTGCGAGCGCGAACACTCTGGTTGTGGGGAGCAACGCCGTTCCCCTCATCGAGCTTGTCGGAGGCAGCGGTCCTGGGAGCGGGCTGGTCATCTCCGCCAACAACACGACGGTTCGCGGACTTGTCATTCACAGCTTTGGAAGTGCGATTTATGTCCAGTCCGGAGGCAACACGATCGAAGGTAACTGGCTGGGGATCGACGACGACGGCAATACGCTCCTCGCGAACGTATACGACGTCTTCGTCGCCAATTCGCCGGCTG
>JAYVKA010000661.1:0-2854 GCA_043768885.1 Planctomycetota bacterium | reverse complement strand
CCCAGGCGTCGCTGCGAAAAGGGAGCTATTGGAAAATGAATTGAAAGAAATTTTGCGAGACCTTGGGCGACCACCCGAGCTAAACGAAATTGAACAATTCCGGTTGACTCCGGATCAGACGCTGCGCATTCGCGAGTTGGGCAGCCGGCAGGAACGACTTTCCGAACGACTACAAACGGAACGGAAACGATGTGAAAGATTGCGGGCGGAAATCAAATTGGCAGAATCAAGCCAGCAGTCGAGCGGTGGATTGACTGATCTTGGCAAGGTTCGCGCAACGTTGCGAGTCGTTCAAGAACAGGGGAATCCGGAATCCGAATGGGCCACGGAGAATCTTGCACTGGAGCGTCTACAACACCAATTGTCATTGGCGATTCGTCAGCTGCCGCGTTGGAATGGTGACCCGCAGCAACTCGAGTCATTGGCTGTTCCCTCCGCAGCCACAGTCGATCGCCACGATGAACAATTGAAAATTGCGCAACAGTCGATAGTGACACTGCAGCAACGCTTGCTCGAAACCAGCGAGCAACGTGAATCATTGCAACATCAATTGACCGAACTTGAATCCGGTCAAGAAGTGCCGACACAGGACGACCTGGAGCATTGGCGTCAGGTGCGCGAGCAGGGTTGGTTGTTGATTTTGAAGGAATGGCAAACAGGCCAACCCGATTCCAACTTGCGCGACGATTATGAAAAACAGTTTGTCCCGCCCTTGGATTTGCCGACTGCCTATCGGTACGCGGTGACCCAGACTGATCGAATTGCCGATGTATTGCGGAACGATGCCCAACGTGTAGCCCTCAAAGTCAAACTCCACTCTGACCATGAACGGGCAATTCAATTGGAAGTGAAAATAGGACAACGACTCGCGGAAGCGGAGCGTGCCTCCAGTGTCATTGAAGCCGACTGGTTGGCACTTTGGAAACCGTTGGAAATCACCCCTCTTTCGCCTGCCGAAATGCAGGACTGGTTACGAAAACACGAGTCGATTGTCCAAACTGCTGCGGAAATCTATCTCAAACGACAACGAATAGAACAACTCCGGCAACAAATTTCCGATTGTCACCAACGCCTGACCGCGACGCTTCAACCGTTGAATTCCAACACCAACCTGGCTGGAAAATCACTTCAGGAAATGTTGCGATTGTTGGCTGACCACTGCGATGACTTGCAAGTGGACGCCAATCGGCAGGCGCAATTGGTAGAACGTCACAAGTCCTGGCAGCAGGAATTGATTGAGGCTGAAATTCAGTATCAAGACACCGAGTCTCAGCTGACGCGGATTATTGTCGATTGGACAGCGGAAATAAAACACTTGGGATTGGAAAAAAATGCGCTGCCGGCGCAAGCCAACCTGCGACTATCCAGCATCAACGAGCTGTTGGAAAAGAACCGTGAAGCGGCGCGCTTTCGGACGCGGTTGAAACATATCGATCGTGACGCGCAACTGTTTGAGGCGGACGTGCTGCGTTTGCTGGAACAGGTGGCACCGGAGTTGACGGGCCAACCCACAGAACAAGCCTTTCAAACACTGCTGAACAAACTCCAGGCCACCCGGCTCGCTGTACAAAAACACGAATCAATGATGGATCGGAATTGGGAATTATTGCAACAAAAACAGCAATCCCAGGAACTGATTCGCAGTACAACGGCCGCGCTGGAATTTCGCATGCAACAGGCCAATGTAACTTCGCTGGAACAACTATCGGCGGCGGCACAACACTCGGTTGATCGTCGCGCTGTGGAAACCGACCTGCTGGAGCTGGAGTCGCAAATTGCCAGCTTGTGTGCCGGGGCGAAATTGGTTGATTTTCTTGCTGCTGTCGATTCCGAAATCCAGTTGGGTGACAACCTTACGTATAGGATTGAACAATGCAGTGAGACCGTTGACCGTTTGCGGGACGAACGCGATCAGGTGTTGGGGGAAATATCTCGCGCCGAAATCGCCATGCGGAAATTTGATGGCATCAGTTTAGCGTCGGAACAAAATGCAGTTTGCGAAGACATTGCCGCGCGCCTGGAAGAACAAGTTCAGTCGTTGGCCGTCCTGAAAGTCGCCAGCGCCGTACTGGCTGCGGGGATCGAACAGCACCGACAAAAAAATCAGGGGCCCATCCTGCAGCGAGCCAGTCAAATTTTTCAAGAAATTACCCTGGGTCAATTTTCTGAATTGCACGCCGAGTACAACGAAAAAGGGGAACCCGTTTTGGTCGGTGTCCGTCGAGTCAACGGCGGCGAGCGCGCGGAAAAAGTGCGAGTCGACGGCATGAGCGACGGCACCTGTGATCAATTGTATCTGGCCTTGCGGCTGGCGAGCCTGGAATCCTGGTTGACGGTACACGAACCGATCCCCTTTGTCGTCGACGACGTATTGCTGAATTTTGACGATGGACGAGCAGTGGCCACTTTGAAAGTACTCGCGGAACTCTCACAGCAGACGCAAGTCATTTTTTTCACGCATCATCAACATTTGGTCGAATTAGCGAAAGTGCATTTGTCGCCATTGGATTTGTTTGTGACGGATTTAGGAGCGTCGGACTAACGACCCATGATACAACCAGGCTTAAGGCTGCTCTGCGATGGTGTCGCGACTGGGATCGGGCTGGTGAAGATCCATCGATTCGAGACCGAAATTGTTCCGGGACATACCCGGATCAGGAAACGTCGGTCTCTGTCCAGCGGTCCGTTGATCGCGTTGGGGAATTTTGCGTTTCGTTTTCGTCAACCGCGAGTACGGGTGTTGCCAACCGAGGAGTGGCTCGCCTGGGAACGGACCGTAAATCGGGCGCAGTCGGGCGAGACGGCAGGCGATAATTTCTCCATCCGCGGGGTATTGGTTTCGGAAAAAATTCCT
>JAYVKA010000660.1:0-5728 GCA_043768885.1 Planctomycetota bacterium | reverse complement strand
TCGATTTTCTGGATGGAGAACAATTGGGTCACGTTGATGCGTGCGGCTTCGTTGCCGTGGTCCGAAGTCCAGCCGTTGTTGATTCATGCTGATGTGAATGGTGCCTTGCAGATTGCCGAAGTCGCCGGGGGTGCCGATCAGGTGGGCGTTAAGTTTTGTCAAAAGAGACTGGAGTGGCCCCAGCAGAAACTGGATCCGCTGCCGCTCGTCGATGGAGCGACGCTGAAGGAAATGGGACTACAACCGGGACCTGAGTTCGGGAGGATACTGTCCGCGGTTCGGGGCGCTCAACTGGATGGCAAAGTTGCGACGAAAGAACAGGCGATCGGGATGGTGCGCGAGATGCAAATGTAGGGTCCGCTGTGCGGACCATTTGCCTGAGAGTTTGTGTTGGTCTGCACAGCGGACCCTTCTTGCAGTGCCGCGTACGTCTTCGGCTGAGGGTCAAACGAATTGTCCACTTGCTGAAAGCACTGTGCCACGAATCACAGGCTGGAGGCCTATGCCACGTTTGGCAATTCGAAACCGGTGCGGTATTGGCGGGTCATTAAGATGTTTGCCGCTGCGCCGTTTTCGCCGGTGAACTGGTTGGTTGCGTTGTCGTAGGCCAAGGTCGCGCCAAGCATCCATGGTTGGCTGATATCGGCGGATGTGTTCCCGGCGGCGAATTTCCCGGGGGCTTCTGCCAGGCGGCCGATTATCTCTTTGCTACGAGGGGTTTGCGTGAACGCTGAGGCGACTGCTTCTTCGTTGGAGACCTGGCCCAGCTGGAAAGCGATATTGGCCATGTGGGCCATGGCGGAAGAGTTGGCGGCGATGGCTGATTCGCAACGGAGCAGGCTTCGGTCGCCAGACAGGATCGCTTCGGCAAAGTTGGCCATATGCGAATTCAGTCCGTCCCCACCCGATTCCGACTCGTCGCGGCTGAATTTTTCCTTGCGTCCGTCGCTGAATTCGAACGTTCCGCCGCCACGTCCACCGGCAAACATTCCTTTTTCGGCTTCGATCAGAACTCCGACTCCAACCTTTCGAGGCGGAGGACCGCCATCTTTCAGGTCCATTACTTCGAAGGAAAACGGGATGCCTTCATGGGTTCCCAAACAGGCCATGACGTTCGGCGTGTTGCCGGCGTCATTCCAGCCAAACCGGCCACCCGCAGCGATCATCGTCGTCGGCAGTGTGGACGGGTTGCCAAGTGCCCAATTGATCAAGTCCCATTCGTGAGGGCCCTGGTTGCCGACGTCCCCATTGCCTGTGTTGAAATCCCAGTGCCAGTCGTAATGCAAACGGGGACGCATGATCGGTTCGTCAGTTGCCGGGCCCAACCAGCGGTCGTAGTCGATGTTTTCCGGAATTCGAAGCGCCGTTTCGAGTTTACCGATCGAATCGCGTTGGCGGTGGCAAGTGCCGTGTACCGAGAGGACTTTGCCGAACTCGCCGGAGTGGAGCCTTTCGTAAAACGGCAACAGTGCCGAATCCGAACGGTTCTGAAAACCGCACTGGACGATCCGGTCGTATTTGCGTGCGGCGGCAACGACCATGCGGCTTTCGTGCATGTTGTGCGAGATGGGTTTCTCGATGTAAACATGTTTTCCGGCGGCACAGGCGCGCATCGTAACCAGTGTGTGCCAATGATTCGGTGTTGCGGATGCGATCGCATCGACCTCGTCACGGGCAAGAAGTTCGTCGAGGTCGCCGGTTCGGAACAGGGTCGTGTTATCGGGTTCGAACCCGGCCAGAACCTTGCTGTCGACATCACATAGTCCGACCAGTTCCAGATCCTTGCAGGAGCGGATCGCACGAATCAGTTCACCGCCACGGCCATGAAAACCAACAACGCCGACGCGGATTTTGTCGCGGCCAGTGCCAGTTGAGGAAGCATGAGCGTTCAGCGCGAGGGCCGTGCTGCCGAGGGTAATTGCAGATGTCTGAACAAACTTGCGGCGGGAGAGTGTCATTTGCGTTTTCTCCGGGGAAATTGTGTTGCGGTGGGGGAGGCGGAGCCTCTGGGGCAGTGCGTGCCAAGGCGGAGCCCTGGAACGAGTGGGTTCATGAACACAATTCTAATGGCTTTGCGACGGGTCGTGTTACAGTTTGAAAAGCCTGATGTGGCGGGCATTTTGACCTGAGACCACTGATCCGTTCCAATAGACGACCATCGTCGCCGTATCATTCTGATTCAGCGATCAGCAAAAATCCATGAACCAAATTCCAGAGCAAGCAGAATGTTTTTTTCAAAGCCAATCAGTTTCATTTGTGTGGGTTTCGCACTTCTTCATTTGGGTTTCACAAACAATTCGTTCGCTGAAGACTGGCCGCAATGGCTGGGTTCCTCTCGCGATGGTGTTTGGCATGAGACGGGGATTATCACCGAGATTCCGGAAGGCGGCCCGCCGGTGAAGTGGCGGATGCCGATTGGTCCGGGATATACAGGGCCAAGCGTTTCTGAAGGCCGGTTGTTTGTGATGGACCGGCCGGAAAACACGGAGCTGACCGATGAGGCCCGTGCCGAAATGAAGAAGACGGGTATGCTGCCAGGTGGTGAACGGGTCTTGTGCCTCGACGTGAAAACCGGCGAAACACTTTGGGAGCACGTTTACGATTGCCCCTACCGGATTTCCTATCCGTCTGGACCACGATGCACGCCGACGATTGATGGCGAGTACGCCTACACACTCGGAGCGATGGGAGATCTGTATTGTTTGCGGGTGAAGGATGGCGAAGTCGTCTGGCACACCCGTTTTTCCGATCACTATTCGAAAGAAGACAAACCGATTCGCCCGCCGGTCTGGGGATACGCTTCGCATCCGGTGATCGAAGGTTCGCTGGTGATTATGCCAGTCGGTGGTGACGGATCAGCGGTCGTTGCACTGGACAAGATGACGGGCAGGGAAGTCTGGAAGAATCTGACCAGCAGCGATATCGCCTACGCGCCGCTGGTGTTTTATGGTGAGGGAGACGATCGGCAGATGCTGTTCTGGCATGCGGACGGAGTCGATTCGCTCAATCCGCAGTCGGGCGAACATTTTTGGCATCACAAGTTTCCTGAAGAGCAGACCCAGCCCGGCGCGACGACTTCGATTGCGACTCCGCAGATTGTTGGTGACCTGTTTTATGTCAGCGAGTGTTTTTCCGGCTCGCTGATCTTGCGTTTGAAGTCTGACCCACCAGGCGTCGAGGAGGTCTTCCGTTCGGCGACCGACGATCCGCGTCACACGAACGACATTAACACGCTGATGACCAATCCGGTTATTCGCGAAGGACTGGTTTATGGGGTGACTGCCGACGGGATCTTGC
This sequence comes from Planctomycetota bacterium, assembly GCA_043768885.1. Lineage (GTDB taxonomy): Bacteria > Planctomycetota > Planctomycetia > Pirellulales > Pirellulaceae > BJ22. The sequence goes on along the minus strand of JAYVKA010000660.1, from coordinate 2,431 downwards.
GATGCACGAAATTCGAGACCGGTGAAAAACTTTGGGAAGACAAAGGGATGTTTGGAGACAAACCTGCGGATTTCGGTACCCTTTTCATCGTTGAGAACGAAGGCCGGTTTTTCTCGCTGGACGATTTGGGACGGCTTTCGATCTTGAATCTCAGTGGCGACGGAGTGAAGAAACTGTCGAGTTGCCAATTGATCGAGGCGACCGAAAATGCCCGGGGACGGACGATCGTGTGGTCGCATCCGGCGTTTGCCAATCGCTGTATCTATGCCCGCAACAACAAGGAAATCGTCTGTTTCGATATGGCCAAGCCGGAGCAGTGATGGTTGTTGCCGGGAAGGAGACCTTCGATCGGTGTTGGTGGCACGGTCGGGAGACCGGCCCCAGCGCATTGTCGTCGGACAGAGCGCACCGTGGTCCGGACATTGGCGCATTGTTGTTGGCGATCGAGCGTGTGTGCCAGTTGAGTAAGTGTCCTCGTCGCGAGACCGGATTCAGTGAACAATGGCCAGCATGAAGACTTACCTGAATATCTTTTTGACGTTTCTCCGCAACTCGCTGGTGCGGGACATGTCGTTTCGCGCCGATTTTGTTTTGCAATGTCTGTCGAGTACCGCCTGGGCGGTAATGAATTTTGCGCTGTTCAAGCTGATCTACCAGTTCACCGATTCGATTGGTCGCGGGACGGGTTGGCAACAGTCCGAGTTTTTTGTTTTTCTGGGGACGGTCTGGATCGTCAACGCGCTGATCCAGACTTTTTTCATGGGCAACTTTGACGAGTTTAGCGAACAGATCAGGACGGGGAGTCTGGATTTTGCACTGTTGAAACCGGTGGATACGCAGTTTCTGATTTCGTTTCCGCGAGCGAACTGGTCGCAGATTCCCAGTGCGTTGTTGGGTGTAACAGTGGTGGTCTGGTACACGTGTGAGCTGGTCAACGAGCCGGGTTCGCAAGTTGTGTTGCATTGGTTTAGCGTGCCGGCCTATTTGCTGTTTCTGGCCTGCGGGATCACGATCATGTACAGCGTGATGATCGCGATGGCTTCGACCAGCATTTGGCTCGGCCGAAACCAGAACCTGTACGATTTTTGGTTTTACGTCACGAATTTTTATCGTTACCCGATGGAGATTTACCAGCGGGGAAAAATCGGCTGGACGTTGTGGGGTGCGTTTACGTTTGTGATACCGATTCTGGTTGTATCCAACGTGCCGGCACGGGTTCTTGCCCAGCCGCTGGGAAACCCCTGGAAATGGTGGGAATGGGGTTTGGCGGGGTTCGCCGTTTTTGCGGCGGTGATGGGTTTGTTGATTAGCCGACAGATTTTCCAGTGGGCGCTGGGGAGTTACCGAAGTGCGAGCAGCTGATGCGGCTCAGGGCCCTTTCCCCATGGATTTGCGGTGAAAAGCCTGGCCGGAACAGAACATGTCGTGGGGTTTTTGACGGTTGTACGGCAAGCGGGCAGTTTGTGGGCGGCGAAGTCCGTGGCTATTTTTCGGACAAAGATGGTTTTGCCAGTCATTTTGCTTGAAACCTGAAAAGCTGCTTTTACAATCGGGATAGCGGATTGGGCGATTCAAGCCGGGCAAGATGTGTTGGATCTGGCGATTTTCCGGTTTTGCAGATCGCAGCGGTATTACATGAAGATTCACTGCGCTGCGGACAATTCGCGTTTTCCGCTGCAATGGACGATTACCCGAACAGGTGCCGGTACGCGCCGACCCACAAATATTTTGGAGTTTTGCTGTCAATGTCCAAACTGATACCACTTGATGAAGCCGCCCGCATGTTGGGCATATCCGTGGACCGGCTGACCGAGATGCGCTCCAACAATGAAATTTTTGGTTATCGCGATGGTGCGAACTGGAAATTCAAGGAAACAGAAATTGCGCGCGTTGCCGATGAGCTGGGTGTTTCCCTGGGAGGTGCAGACGCGGCAGACGATGACGATTTTGAATTGAGTGATTCGTCCGGTGATGACTCGCTGGAGTTGCTGCAGGACAGCAACAGTGATTTGCTGTTGGACGACAGCGCCGACGACCTGATGTTGAGTGACAGCAGTGATGATATGGGCAGTGCATCCAATGTGATGGACGATGAAGATGAGTTGCTGTTTGGCGGAAGCAGCCTGAAGCTGGCTTCGCAGACAGGCAAGAGCGATTCCGATACTCCCGATTCGATTGACGTGCATGACGATGATTTGGTGCCCAAGGATCCCCGCTCATCAACGGGCAAGTTGATGGCCGCTTTGCAGGACAGTGACGACGATCCGTTGGCACTGTCTCCGATGGAAGACGACATGGAACTGGTCGGCGATGATTCATCGAACGACAGCACCGAACTGGGCAGCGATTTCGAAGACAGCGAAATTGTTCTGGACGACAGTGATTCGGAAAACGATCTGGTTCTTGATTCCAGCGACAACCTGAGCCTGGA
>JAYVKA010000659.1:0-2460 GCA_043768885.1 Planctomycetota bacterium | reverse complement strand
AACGCGGCACAGGGCACGCTGGAGGGCATAGGGCGGGGCACAACCACCACCGGGGTCTTTCAGGTACTGGAAAAAATCGTTTAAAAAGCAAGCGGTACCGATCAGCCTCAGCTACTTGCCAGACTTCCGACACCTGACAACGGTTCCGAGTTTTTTTAAGGATTCACATGGACAGGAAAAGTAAGTTTTTCGACTCGTTGGCGGTATTGGTTGCGTCTGGTCAGGCGGTGGTATCGGCTGCGGAGTCCATCGGGTGTGCGACATCGACGGCGTACCGCATTGCAAGCCAGGCGGACTTTCAGCAGCGGGTATCCGAATTGCGTACCGATTCGCTCCGGTTGGCGATGGGCCGACTGTCAGGTTTGGCGTGCTCGGCTGCGGAACGACTGGGCCAGTTATTGGATGGTCCTGATCCATCGGTAGCACTTCGGGCATCAACATCGATTTTGGACCGATTCAGCAAGTTGAGCGAAACGATCGACCTGCGGGCCAGGGTGGAAGCATTGGAACTGGCACGGAAAACGGAGTCCACCACATGATTCGCCAAAAACTTGCCAGCCTTGAGTCAACATCGGTATCCCAGTCCGATCCACTGGTTGAGCATCGCCGACATCTGGCAACGATTCTGGGAACGGCTGACGGACTGTACTGGCCGTACCGATATGCCAGGGGTTCGGGTTCGATGGCAGGCCTGTTGACGGCTCGTGAGTCATATCGATCAGACGGCTGGCCTTACACGGTAACGGGCATCGACGCGGCTGGTTGGAAGTCCGATGAACGGTTACGCAAGTCCATGGCGGCTGCGGGCCTGGTGACGATCGGGACAACGGGACAGATCACGTTGACACCCGCCACCATGGAACGGGTTCGGGCAGGGTTGGGACTGGTGACGTTGGCTGGCCCTGTTTGCAATTACCTGGTTGTGAGTTTGCAGCAACATGCGGACACCGAGAGTCATCATCGGCGGGCAGGCGGTTGGATCGGGGAGAGTTTGATATTCGGGAAAGAGTACACGGGTTCATCGTCCGACTGGCACGATCAGACGGTGTGCATGGTTCCAATGTTGACGGCTGGAATTGTCGAGAGCACTACCACCACAGCCAGCCACATTTACTATCGGGCGACGGGCATTGAGTATCCATCGATCCAGCCATTCGACGCGGCGGACATTTCCGATCAGTCCGAAACGTACTGGGACGCCTGGCAGTCAGCAGTTGAATCACAGTCACGTTATCAGTCAGGCGGTAGTCGGGTTGTCATTCCACTATCGGCGACCGCGTAACAAAAGTTTCAGTTTCCATTTTTATCGAGGGTAATACCATGACAGTTGCAGAATTGTTCCAGTCCATTCGAAGGAAAAAACAGGCGGTTGCGGTTGACACGTTCCGACCGTACCGCTCGTTACTCGTTGACATTGCCAGCGGGAAAACGGTCGACCCGGATCACGCTGAGTCAGTGATTGACGCGGCTAGCAAAAACGGTATGGTACCGGATTTGTTTTTCGATACCGCGTATTCCCGTGCAAATATGCTATTCGGTGCAAGTGTTTGCAAACGGGACGAAACAGCGTAGAATGCTGGGAATCACAGGGTTTCTTGCTGAAAACGCTGGAAATCTCATGGTTTTGACATCGTGGAGGTCGTTGGTTCGAGCCCAATATCGCCCATTGAAGAATTAGCTGGTTATTTCCACCTGGAATTAGCCTGCCCACGTGAGGCAGAGCAGCACTTTTTTCGAGCGCAAACCCGTACATACGGGTTTGCGCTTCTAAATCAGGAGCTGCGAGATGCCAAAACTTCGAAATGTGATCCCCAAATACGCCAAACATCGGGGGTCAGGACAGGCCACCGTGACCCTCAATGGTCGCGAATTCTATCTTGGGTCACACGGGTCCAAAGTCAGCAAAATCGCCTACGACCGACTGGTCGCCGAATGGCTGGCCAATGACCGTCGCGGCGAAACCGAACCCGACTCGATAACCGTCGTGGAAGTGGTCGCGGCCTTTCTCAAATGGGCCAAGGGCCACTATCGAAAACAGAGCGGCCGACCGACCGGAACTGTGGAGAACTACATCCTCGCCTTCCGCATCCTCCGGTCCCACTACGGCAAGACTCTTGCCGCCGAATTCGGTCCGAAGTCTCTCAAGGCGATTCAGCTGCTTTTGGTTGGCGAAGGCCTGTCGAGGCGAACGATCAACGATCGCTGTTCGGCCATCCGCAAGATGTTCCGCTGGGCGGTCTCTGAAGAACTGATCCCTCCATCGGTCCATCAGGGACTGGCGACCGTGTCCGGCCTGCAACGGGGCAGAACGAAGGCCAAAGAATCCAAACCGGTCAGGCCAGTGGACGATGCCAGGGTGGATGCCGCGGTCGGGCGCTTGCCGGAAGTCGTGGCGGACAACAGGCCGGCGTGCATCACACCAAAATTCGTCAGGTGATCGATGATCAAGTTGATGAATTC
>JAYVKA010000658.1:0-16986 GCA_043768885.1 Planctomycetota bacterium | reverse complement strand
CCGACTTCGCGTCGAGTCGAAAATCTGCACCGGCATTCAGCAATGCAAGTGCGAGGCGACAGGATTGATCATAGTGCTGTCCTGCTGCGTTCATATTTGTCGACTGGATGAGTTTCGTTGCTCCCGACGCAAATCGATCATTCAGGTTGGCTCCACACTGGACAAGAAACTCCATGCGTTCGACCGCATCGGGGGCGTCGTGCCGAATCATCAGGAAAGGAGTTGTTGAAAATTGACCCAACGATACATCCCGCCTCAAGTTGGCGTCGCCACCGTGTTCGAAAACGGTCTTGAAGAGGCGGTTGTAATCGCCATGTGCCACAAGATGAACCGCCGACGCGCCGCTCAAACTTGAAATCATCAGATCATCGATACATGTCGGATTCACCGGCAAGTTCGGATCAGCACCGTGTTCCAGCAAACAAGCAAATGGGCGTGGGTCTCTGGGGAAATGAAACGCGAAAAACAGTGGAGTGATACCGTCTTTGCTGACTGCATTTACCTCCGCGCCATCTGCGATCAATCGCTCCATCTCGGCGACGTTTTTCTTGGTGATCGCTTTACACAACTTTGCAGCCTTCGGGTTGTCTGAAAAATCAGGTTCCTTCAGTCCATCAAAACCGGGCCACCAGTAAAAAGTGTCGTGCCAATAAATGTCAGAGAACGCGGTGACAGAATTCTCCCAGCCTGGGGGCGAAAACCTGGTGACCTTTTCATTCATACAGACGGGCAGCAATTGTTGCCAATCGTTTTGACTTGTTTCTTGTTCAACGTTTTTTGCTTTCGCCTCTTCCCTTTGCCGCTCCTCATGTTCCTTTTCGATCAAATCGGCTCTGCCGTTTTCGATCCAGTTCTTCCACCGCCCGAGATCGGCTTTGGCCTGTTTCAATGACCCGCCATGTTCTTCCAGCCATTGAATCACAGCACGATACTGAACCTGCTGATCGGCGGGCAATTTGCCAATCTCCGACTCCGCCTCGGCAAGAAAGTGAATTGGGTGAAAATAACACCCGTCGTAAAGAGAGCCCTTGTCGTAGCCTACCCCTCGTTTCGCTGCTAGTCGAAAACTGGCTCCAGCTTTCAGCACCGAAAGGGCCAAACGACAATGCCGCCCGTAATTGGAAATATCAATTCGCCACTTCAGCCAGGAATGGGTTTCAGTCCATCCACCGGTATCGAGGTCATCCAGGTTGGCGCCGCATCGGATAAGGAGTTCGAGTCGCTCAAACACATCAGGCGATTCCTCGTGCAACAGGCGAAAAGGCGTCGTCGACGTTTCGAGAGTATCGATCTCCCACCTTAAATTCGGGTCGCCGCCATGTTCGAAAACGGCCTTGAAAAGTCGGTTATACCTTCCGAATGCTACGAGATGAACGATCGCGGTTTCTGAGTCCCACAACACAGAAACTACATCCGAACCAATTGAATTGACAGTTGCATTTGGATCGGCACCATGTTTGAGCAAACAATAAAACGGCCTTGGATCGGTTTTTAAACAATACGCCAGAAACAAAGGAGTAGTTTGTGTTTTGCTGACGGCATTGACGTCCGCTCCCTCCTCGATTGCACGGTTCATCTGGTCAAGGTCTTTTTCAAGAATCGCTTGGCATAGTTCGGCAGCCAGCGGGTTATCCGAGAAATCGGGCAGGCTCGGTTCTTGAACGTTTGCCGCCCATGCCCCGTCATGCCAAAACATGGAAGAAAAGGGCCGTCGGTTGGTCCAAAGAAGTGGAGGAGAAAACTCCGCAATGTTCTTGTTCATGCAAACCGGAAAAGAATCTTGCCAATCAGTTTGACTTGTTTCTGGTTCCTGGTAGCCAAGTCCCAAAAATGAGGAAATCGGAAGAGCGCAAAGCAACAAAAATCGAATCATTGCATTTCCTTCTGTAAGCCAGTTGGGTTTGGTGCGGACCGCCGACCTGAACCAGTATATCAAGAAACAGGTACTGATTGAAATCGAGCTGGGCGGATCGATTCGTTAAAGCAATCTCGCTTTCCCTCAAAATACTGACGGCGAAACCCAACATCAATTCAACAATGCACCGCATGTCAAAATTGACCACGCGATTTGCCTAAACAGGAAGTCTCCACCAGCAGAGGTTCCGGTCACTCTGGTCGTCATTGTTGCCTAAACCACCCCGCATAGCATGCCCATTGCCACCAGTAACCACGACTTTGCTTTCTGGTGCCACCGCAACAGTCGTCACAGGCATGCCGTTACCAAACTGGGCATACGAAGCCAGCAACTCCCCAGACGCTCCGTCGATAATCAAGGCCCGGTTCGAAACACGGTCAGCTACCACCGCATAGTCACACTTTTCAATCAGTTCCTGTTTCCTCAACCACTCAACGAATGCCGACGAAAAACTCGAACTCCCCACATACTTATGGATCTCAAAGGAAGGTGCTGAATGAAACAATGCGACCCTTCGCCAAGGCTCTTCAATTCCGCGAAAGTTTTGTTCCAGATCCAGTTCGCCATCGTGTTTGAATAACCTCCCGTCGTCCAGACTCCAAATAACGGAATTGCCATCCGAGAAAAGATATTGATCACCCGGCAAAAATGCCAAACATCGGACTGAATGGCCATGCCCAACTAGTCTGTATCGAATTTTGGATGCTTCGAAATCCCAAACAGGAATTGAAAAATCATTCAATGCAACTTGCTGGTTTTCCTGGCCACCACTTTCCGCGATCGCCAGACTCTTTCCGTCCAAACTTATGGCAAGTGCAGGAACGGAATGCGACCATCTTTCAGGCGTGGGAATTGACCCAAAAATTTCCCGTGACCCAAAGTCCCAAATCTGTACATCCTGGGCAAACGTACCGAAATAGACGAGCGGTTTGTGGTGGTCAACTGCAATCGAAAATACCGGGTTTGGACGTCCCCAACCTGCAAAGTCAAAAGTCTGTGAATGCACTAACTCAAATGTGGCAACATCCCATTGCTGCAATCCATCGCTGCCGCAGGTGAAAACCCATTTCCCATCTGGCGAAAATGCAATTCCGTAAACACGGTTGGAATCGCCCTTCGTTCGGTGGAGCAACCGGTCGTCTTCCGGTGGCAACTCCCGCTTTGCATTCTCGGCCGCTTTCCAAATTCCCATAAAACCACGCGCCATGAACTCATTGCCAGAACGCGTCTATAAAAAAAAGCAGCACCGACGACGATTACGGCAAATACGCCAAGTAGGTAAGTCCATCGCATCGCATATTCCTCGTTCCAATTCAGCGTGCCTAAATCGTCCCCGACGAAACTTCGAAGGTACTCACTCCGTCGCAAGTGGGGAACAAAAGCAACTATTTAAAACACGCAGATCCGTTATGCTGGCAATTTACAAACGAATTTCAGCCAGCTCGCGTTCCGAAATCGATTCATTGACTCGCGCCTACCAATTGAAGCTGCGTGCGGCCAACTATCGTGGAAGCAGTTCGAGACCAACTAACGATAGCCAACCCCAAAAACAAAATCAAAGATACCTTGCCCGAATGGCATGTCCCAGAAACTCTGACCATGGCACATCAGTTTCAAGGGAACGGTTCTAACGTTCAACGAATTCGGTCCCGGGTGCATTCAAGTCAATGACGTTGAATCATGGGTCCGTATCATGCTCAACATGATCGCAACCCAAACCGTCGGAGACCGCCCCGACCGGGTTGAACCGAAAGTAGTCAAACGCATACCCAGAGGTGACAAACTAATGAACAAACCACGACACGATCTGCGCAAGTCCTTGCCAACTAAGGGAATATGATCTCACCAAGTGCAACTCAGGCCAGACCCCTTGGATCAAACGTGATCAAACGAAAAAAATTCCGGAAAATTTTTCTGCATGCGTTGGTGCCAGCAAGGACTACGGCCTGAAATCCCATTGAGTTTCGCGGCTGATTTGACATTTTCGGTTGGGAAAACCCTGAGTGGCATGACGGTTGCAACGGCTGAGGCATCTTTGCGTTTCTGCAGAAACACTCGCCCAACCCGATCGGATGCAACATGCACAAGGGACTCTACAGCGGAGCGTCGGCTCTGAATGTGCTGATGCGCCAACAGGAAATGATTTCGGGCAACCTGGCCAATCTGCAAACCGGTGGCCACCGTCGGGTTTTCCAAACTCTGGAGGAGCGAACTTCGGCCGATGGCACCAGCTTGCCTGGCACTCGGCAATACTCCGAAGCCGTTGATTTTTCGCAAGGAACAATCAAGACCACCGGCAACCAGTTTGACGTAGCGATTACCGGCGATGGTTTTCTGTCGGTGTCCGATGGCGATCAAACCCTGTACACACGCAACGGTAGTCTTCATCGAACCGATCAGGGAATGCTCGTCAATGGTGACGGAATGCCAGTCCTGGGAACGGGTGGGCCGATCACCATCGACCCGGGTGTTTCCGACAGCGAGATCACCATTGATGAAACGGGGACTGTTTCCGGTCGGGGCCAGCAGTTTGGCCAGATCGTACTGACCGCCTTTGCCGACAATAGCAAGCTTGTTCCGCGCGGCCAAATGTATTTCTCGACTCAACCGGATGCGGTATCGGAAACGGCAACCGGGCGTCTGATTCAGGGAAGCGAAGAGATGTCCAACGCCCACCCGGTAACGGAACTGGTCAGCCTGATTGTGACATCGCGAATGTTCGAGGCCGCACAGCGCAGCATACGAACGATTAGCGAAACCGTTCAACAAAACTACCGGGAATAACTGAACCGGTTCCTTGAAATTTGGCCGCAGCGACGCGGACTTGAACTCACCACGGAAAAGGATTTCCAGATGCTAAAGGCTTTTTACTCGAGCGCAACCGGGATGCGGGCCCAGGAGCAGTTGATCGACAACACGGCCAACAATCTGGCCAACGTCAACACGACCGGGTTCAAACGAAGCCAGATCAAATTCGGCGATCTGATTTACGATATCCAGCGAATGCCCGGTTCATCCTCTCTTCAGGGAAGGGTCGCACCGATTGGATTGCAGATCGGCAACGGAACGCGGGCGATGGGAACGGCGAACGTCCATACCCAGGGAACCGCAATAGAAACTGGCAACAACACGGATCTCGTAATCGAAGGCGAAGGTTTTTTCAAGATCACGCTTCCCAGTGGGGAGTTTCGCTACACGCGGGATGGATCGTTTCACATCAATGACACGGGACAATTGGTTACCGCATCCGGTTTTTCGCTCGAACCCGCGATTACACTGCCGCAAGACGCCAACGGCTTTTCGGTCAGCTCAACTGGCGAAGTCAGTTATCAGGTGAACGGAGCCATTTCCACATTGGGGCAGATGCAGATTGTCCGGTTCGCGAACTTGCATGGACTACAAAACATGGGAGGCAACCTGTATAGCCAGACGGCCGCTTCGGGTCCGGAAATTCAGGGCTTGCCGTTGCAACAGGGTTTCGGAAGTCTGCGGCAGGGTGCTCTGGAAGGCTCGAACGTGGAAGTTGTTTCGGAGCTGGTTTCCCTGATAACTGCCCAACGGGCCTATGAAATCAATTCCCGTGCGATTCGAGCCGGTGACGAAATGTTGTCCAACACCGGACAACTGATTCGATAACTGTTCGTGATCCATTTTCTTTCATTACCATTCCGGATTTTTGGGCGAGTAAGATGCAACGATTACGAATGATCGCCTGTTGGATTTATATGGCGTTTGCCACGTCGCTGGTTACGGCCCAGGGAGTCACGGTCGAGCTGGCCGCGGCGGACACCTACGTTACGACGTCGGCAATTCGGATTGGAGACGTGGCTTCGGTCATTTCACAAAGCTCTTTGATCAGTGACAAGGTTCGCAATCTGCTGCTGGATGAATTTCCATTCGACAAGGACACTGTTCCGGTTTCCCTTGAGCAGATTCGCTGGCTGGTCTTGCTGAATGGAATTTCGCCGGACCAGGTCGTTACCAAAGGCCTGCCGAATACGATGGTCCACCATCATTCCGGTGCGGAAACCGATTTCGATGTTACAAAGTGGATCGGTGCGGAAATTGCCAGGGGATTTGGTGCCCCGGCGGAACACGTGCAAATCTCGGTCGAAGGCAACAAGGATTTGGATGAGGTTCGGGCGGCCTGGAAAGGCTCCGGCATGGACGGGAAACGGGTTCGGTTGCCGCTTAGGTTGTTACCCGGTCGGCAGAACCTGACGATCGAAATCACGACAGCAGAGCGCGCAACTTCGGTATTCAACGTACCTGTAATTCTCACGCTGAATCGAAACGTGGCGATTGCCCGGCGGCCAATTGCGGCGAACGCAATCATTTCCGAAGAAGACATTCAAACAATGGTCCGCCCGATCGACGACCCTCAAGTGCGGCCGGCATCGGCGGAAGAGATCATTGGCAAGCCGGCCCGGCGGGAAATCCACGCTTACGAATTGATTACTTCGGCCGAGCTGGCTCCTGTCCGGGCAACGGCTGAAGCGATTCGACGCGGGCAATTGATTCGGGTCACACAAACAATTGGGCCGGTCAGCATTGTTGTTCCCCATGGAAAAGCCCTTCAGAACGGGCAGATTGGCGATGTGATCCAGGTAGAAAACCCGTCAACCGGAAAATCAATGATTTGTCGCGTAACCAGCGATTCCACGGGGCAACTGGTGCGCTAGTCGCCAGGTTCGCTTCAATTGCCCACGGAATTGTGAGTCAGAAAACCCAGGAGCAATCATGAAATTTTTGACTGTTGTCGTCGCGGTGTTTGCAATTGCCACGTTTGCTCTCCCATGGGAAACGGCCAGTGCCCAATCGCTCTGGCAAAACCGGGCCGACAAATGGGCGAACCCGGTTGGTGATTTTCGGGCGCTGCGTCCGGGCGACTTGCTGGTCATCACCATCCGTGAGAACACTGACGTGCAGAATCGCGACCAGCGACAAATGAACAAAGCTACCCAGCAGTCATCCAAAGCAGGAGGCGGATTCAGTCTTTCGGGACTATTTGGGACCTCCAAAGGGGAAGCCGATGCGGATCAATCGTCTTCTGCGACGCGCAAATTCAACGGCCAATCGCAAAACGACATCGAACGTGTATTCACAGACAAATTCACAGTTACCGTTTTGGATGTCATGCCCAATGGAAACCTGCTGGTTGCCGGCAAACGCCAGCTTTCGGTCGAAGGTGACGCCAGAGAAATCGTCTTGACCGGCCAGGTTCGCCCCGTGGATGTCAAGCCGGACAATTCCGTGGCGTCAAATTTCGTTGCCGATCTGAAACTTCAGTACGAATCCAATGACGTCGGGTCGGAAAGCGCGTTTGTCAATCAGGGCTGGTTGGGACGCAAGATGAACAAGTGGTTGCCGTTTTGATTTCCCGGGGAAATGTTTTGGCAAATCGAAATGGGAAAACCCGGTCGGATAGTCATCGAGTCGAAATCAAGAAAGTGATCGCATGAAATTCATGGAACAAACCAAGGTGACATTTTTCGCGAGCATCGCTGTGTTTGTGTTTGCCATGGGATGCGGTAGTTCTGTCATGGCACAAAGTGCAACGCCACTGGAACAGGTAAGTGCGGCTCCTCGAGCGTATGTTGCGCCCGAGGAATTGCGGGTTCAGATCAGCGACATTACGACAATAAAGGGACAAATGGGCAATTCCCTGTCGGGATTTGGCCTCGTCATTGGGCTTAATGGAACTGGCGGGAAATCGGAACTGACGCGCCGGATGGCCGCCAACCTCGCCAAGAATAACGCCGGCATTGTTGATGCACAGAACACTTCCAAAAGCATTTCCGTGGTTGTCGTCACGGCCGAGCTTCCACACTTTGCCAGAGTTGGCGAGAAAATCTCGGTGCACGTCAGCGTTTACGATGATGCAACCAGTCTCAAGGGAGGAGAGTTGTTATTGACACCACTGGAAGGAGTAGACTCCCAGGTTTATGCCACGGCCACGGGATCGTTGCTGGGAAGCGGGTTTGCCGTAAGCGGTGCCGCGGGCGGCGTGCAAAAAAATCATCCGACGACGGGCACGACGACGGCTACGGTTGTGAAAGAAGTTTGCCTGGACAACTGCTTCGACCGGGGTGTACTGGAACTCCTGCTGATCAACAAGGATGCAATGACATCGACGAGAATTTCCAATGCGATCAACCAACTGTTTCCCGGCAGGGCCGAGGCTGTAGACGCAGGAATGGTCCGGATCAGGGTTCCGGAGAGTTTTCAAAACACGCGAAACGATTTTATCGCAATGTTGGGCAGCCTGACTGTTGTTCCCAACATGCCCGCCAGAGTCGTCGTCAACCAAAGAACGGGCACGATCGTTGTCGGCAGCCGTGTTCGCTTGTCTCACGTCATGTTTGCCAATGACAACCTGATTGTCACGACCAGCGAAACGCCGACGGTCTCACAGCCCAATACATTTTCTCCTGGCCAAACGGCAATCGTTCCGCGAACGCAAATTACTGCCGTCGAAGAAGGTGGACGTTACAACATTCTCAGCGAGGGGATCGAACTGGGAGAACTGGCCGCAGCGCTCAATGCGATGGGTGTCAGCCCGCAGGATATGATCACGATTTTTCAGTCACTCAGGGACAGCGGAGCCCTGCACGCACAACTTGAAATTGAGTAACCAGGAGGGCTCGTTCATGGATGGAATTTCAATCAGTCCACTCCCGGCTGGAATGCCCGGGATGGATGGAAAACTGGAAAGTCTGGCTCGCGGTGCGGGCATTACTGATGACGGGAAAATGGCAAATGCGGCCAAAGAGTTTGAAAGCCTGTTCCTGTCCATGATGATGAAGGAAATGCGAAACTCGCTGGGCGAAGACTCGTTGTTCGGCGGCGAGTCGAGCGACGTTTACGGCGGTATGTTCGACATGATGCTTGGCCAGTCGATGGCCGAAAGCCAACCGCTGGGCATTGCCAAATTGCTGCAATCCACGATGGGATATCAATCGGACAAACCAGCCGGTGCGAACGATGGAGACCATTCGTCTGGCGATAACGCAGTCGCCACCGAATTTAACATCGATGCCTAACTGGACGGCGGCATGTTTTAATGGAATTCTCGTGATTTGAAAGGTTTCAAACGGCATTTTCGGTTCTGGCATTCGGTTATCAACCAGTTGCCTTGTTCGAAGCAAAAGAATCGCGAATGTGCCGTGGGCCGTGAGGCACCGGGTAGCAGTTCGACCCGGCCGTTTACGCGTCACGGCTCACAAAATGGCGATGTCCTACTAAACAGTTTTCCGTCTCCAGCTTCCTGAACAACCAGCCAATCCATGATACAAACCAATACATTTTCAACAGCTCAGGTCGAGACGATTCAACGACTGTTGGAAGACGAATTTCAGGCGATGACCCGGCTGGAAGAGCTTGCGCAAAGCCTGGTTACCAGCCACGATGCCCCCAATCAGAAAACGCCCAACGACCCCGACACTTCGCGTCAGTTGCTGGAACAACTGAATGCCGATTATCAGGAATTGCAGGCGGTTCGCGAGCAAACGGTCACAAGGCTGGGTGAAATTACGGGTGAGCCGGTACAGCTGACCCGATTGATTGCGCAGGTTGATCCGGCACGGGCTGACAGTCTGCGCCGATTGCGAGGATCATTGCTCGACAAGATGATCCGGATTCGATCGATAATATTTGCTGGGCAGATGTCGCTGGCCTATCGCGTGGACCATTACCGGCAACTTTTGGCCGCGATTTCCGGTCAAAGTGCGACGCCAAACATTTACGGGGCCGACGGGCGAGCTGAAAACCCGGCCTCCAACACTACCATCGTTCAAGACTGTTGACCGGAACGAACAGGTCAACTGACTCAACCGGATCACAGGCAGCGGGCCAGGTCCGATGCGCACTACCTGAACGAACTCGAATGGGCTGTTCATGTTTCAATACTCCATTGGCATCACATCGCTGAACCTGAATCAGTTCGGCATGGATTCGATTTCGCACAACATTGCCAATGCCAACACGCCGGGTTTTCATCGCCGACAACTTTTGACGGCCTCGCTGCCCGAGTATCAGATCAATGGACGGTTGGTCGGAGGGGGAGTCGGCCTGGGTCAATACCGTCAGGTGCGGGACATGATGCTGGAGAGTTCGCTCAGCAGATCAATCGGTGACCTCTCTGCGATTCAGCAACAGGTCCGCACGGATGGGCGAATCGAATCAATGATGGGCCTCGGCTCGGGGAGCATGGAAGAGCTCTTTTCACAGTTCCAGTCGACATTGGGCCAGCTCTCAACGGATCCTGCCAATTCAACTCAGCGCCGCCTGGTTTTGGACACTGCCACACGACTGTCCAGCCAGATTCGTCAGACGTCGGTCGGCCTGGGCCAATTGAAAGCCGATATCGATCGCCAGATCCAGTCGGACGTTGCGTCGCTGAACGGCAAAATGGTCGAGCTTTCGGACTTGCAAAAACGACTGAACGTCAGCGGTGCCACAACGGGAAGGGGAGAGCTGGTCGATCGGCGGGACCAATTGATCAACGAAATCGCGGAACTCATCGACGTCGATCGAAACGAATTGTCACGGGGCGGACTGGGACTCGTTTTGGGCGGCGGTTCGGTGTCAATCGGTTCGGAGCCGATGACCGTCTCGGCAATCAAGAATGGCAACGGAGATCTTGAGCTGAGGATCGACCAGTTCAGCGTGCCCGTTCGTCCGAGAGGTGGCCGATTGGCGGCATCGCTGGAATCCTACAATTCCACGATCGATGCCTTTCAGGACCGCCTCGGCCAGTTGACATCCGGATTGATACGAACGGTCGATCAGGCTCATGCGCGTGGTGTTGGACCTTCCGGCTCATTTGTCCAACTGGCCTCGATTCGGTCGCTATCGAGTACCGTGCAACCACTTGCCCAATCCGGGTTGGCGTTTCCCGTAACGGCTGGCGAACTGTTCTTCAACGTCACGGACGCGAGCGGAAAAACGCGAACGAGCAGCATTTCCTACGATCCTGCAACCGAATCACTGAGTGACATCGCGGCGTCGATTAGTGGCATTTCCGGATTGAACGCAACGGTCAACAGCACAACGGGCACACTCAACATTTCCGCGACGAATGGAAGCCAGTTCGACTTTACCGGCAATCTCGAATCTTCTCCAAACCTGTCGGCCTGGACGGGAACTTCGGCACCAACACTTTCGGGAAACTACAGCGGTGCTTCCAACAACGAGTATCGTTTCGAGGTATCCGGCGACGGCAAAGTTGGATTCACCGATGGATTGAAAGCCAATGTTTTCAACAAGGCTGGCAATCTGATCGCCACAGTCGATTTAGGGAGCAAGTACGAAGCCGGAAAACCGGTCGATATCGGAAACGGTGTGCTGGTGGCATTCGGTTCCGGGACGGTTGTTGATGGCGAGGATTTCTCATCATCGTTGGTGGCCAACTCTGACTCCGGAGGCTTGCTGTCGGCGCTGGGTTTGAACAGTTTCTTCGAAGGCTCGACTGCCAACGACATCGCCGTCGGAAAACGAATCCTGGAAAAACCATCCCTTTTTGCCACGGGATTAACCGCAGACTCCGCGGATTCCGGCAACCTGAAGAAGATCCTAAGTGCCCTGTCATCGCCAATGGTCAATGGTCAAATCGGAACGGAGTACCTGACGGAAATGTCAGTCGCTGCCGGCAGTCGTGTTCAGGTCGGCAACTCGCTGGAAAGCCAACTGCAGTCGATCAAGACCCGCTTCGAAAGCGAACGCGACTCGCATTCGGGAGTCGATCTCAACGAAGAGCTGGTAAATCTGACCCGCTATCAGCAATCCTACGAAGCCACATTGCGGGTTCTTCAAACGATGGACCAGATGTATGACGAAACGCTGCGCATGTTGGGTTAAAGAACCCGGACTGCCAAGCCCAAGATAGTTCGCCGCATAAACCAAACGAAATCAACAACAATTATGTTCGCCCGATCCACCAATTTTGCGGTAACTTCCCGGGCCATCCAGTATGGTTCCCTGCACGGTTCCAATATTCTCCGGTTGCAGGACCAGATTTCCTCGGGGCTGAAAATTACCAAGCCCTCGGACTCGCCTTTCGAGTACCAGAGGATATCCTCGATCATGGCGCGACGAGCCGCTTTGACAGCCAGCAAGCCGGTGATCGCCGACGCGACATCCCGATTGAACGCAAGTGTCTCGGAGTTGCAGGAAGTTCATCGCCTGGTTTCCGACGCAAGCCGCCTGGCCCAACAGGGAATCCAGGCCCTCAGTCCCGCCGAAAGAAGCGCCCTGGCCACCGAAGCAGAAGGCGTCCTGGACCGGCTAAAGAATGTTGCCAATACAAAGTTCGGTCAACACTATCTTTTCGGCGGGACCCGCTCCGGCGATCAACCATTTCAGTTTTCCGAACCGTCAGTGGCGGGACGCCTGTCCGTGACAAGTTATGGCGGCGGACTGACCAACAGCCAGTCCGTGATCAGTCCCGAACTGGCTGTCGATTCGCTTTACAATGGCAATCTGATTTTTGACGAAGCCGGTCGCCAACCAACCATCCTTCATTCGAAGACCGGAATTACAACTTCCACCGGGACCGACACGATGACCGGTCGCGCGAAGTTGCAAGTGCGTCACGTCCTGACCCAATACGCAACCGGTTCGGGAGTCGTGGCTGCCGCAAATTCCCCGGGCAATGACACGATCCTGGGCAAACTCGCCGCACACAAACTGACGATCAAGGACACCAGCGGCACCGGCGCTTTCGGAACCGTATCACTCAATAACGGCAACGAGATCGCGTTCGACAGTTCGATGTCGTCGCTGGAAGTGACCGGCCCTGGCGGCGAAAAAGTATTCATTGACACCTCCGGAATCACGGCCGGATTCACAGGCGATGTCAACATAACTGCCGATGGGACTCTAAGTGTCGATGGCGGAAAAACGACGACGGCGATTGATTTCACCGCTTCCCAAACGATCACCGATTCGCTGTCAGGCAAAACCGTTCGGCTGAACACACTGGCTCTGGGTCGAACCGGCGATGACTGGCTGGAGTTCCCGGGGACGACCGATGTTTTCGAGACTCTGGACAGTTTAATTCGGGACCTGCGAGGCGACCGGCCAATTGATTCTGGGGCATTGAACGCCTCACTGGGGCGAACGCTCAGCCGTTTGGAACAACTGGGCGACCGCGTCCTGGAGACGATCGGCATCCAGTCGTCATCGCTGGCCGGGCTGGAACAAGTTCAATATCGAAACGAAGACCTGCTGTTTGAACTGGAAGCCGAACAGTCCGGCCTGCAATCGACTGACCTTGCCCGCGCCATTATCGATTTGCAGAGCGAGCAGTTAATGCAACAGTACACCTACGCCGTGACTTCACGAATCATGTCGCAAAGCCTGCTCAATTTCCTGTCGTAGGCGGCAATGCTTTCCAGTGTCGTGTCAATTTTGACTGGAAGGCTGTTCAAGAAACGCACGATGGACGAATAAATATTGACGCGATTCTAGGGCGGATCGATGCCGCCTTTGCCGAACGGGTTGCAGCGCAGGATTCGCCAGACGCTTTTGCAACTGCCCCTCAGCAAACCATGCTTGTGGAGAGCCTGGATCGTGTAACTGCTGCACGTTGGCGTGAAACGACAGTTTCTTCCAAGCATCGGGCTGATCGCACGCTGGTAAAACCGGATCATGCCGATCATGCACCAGACGACCGGCCAGGAAACCAGTCGCAACCCTTGCGACGGTCCGCTTTGCTCCGGCGAATGCGGAGGATCGAAAAGTTCGCTTTTGGGTTCCGGTACTTTCACTTTTTACCCGCAACTTTTTTCGCGATGCGATCGACCAGCCGAATCAGCGAGGCTTCGACGTCGGCAAGAACTGGTTGGGCGCCCTTTTGAGGCCCGACTACAAGATCCAGACCAGCTGACAGACTCCCGCAATTTCGACGAAAGGAATCGCGGATCAATCGTTTCCAGCGGTTTCGCACAACCGCATTGCCATGTTTGCGACCAACGCTCAACCCCAGTCGCGTTGGAGTTGTCGCACCCAGGAACGCCGCTTTGACGACCAGCACATGATCGGCTGCAAAAAGAGCCGTTTTCCAAACCACATCGAACTCACGCTGTTTTCGAATGCGCCGCTCGCGCGGAAAACGGACGGAAGGCTCGTTCGTCTTTTTTTCGTCTACCACGACAACTCGGACCGCGGATTGTCTTCGTTCAAGTCGTTCAGCGCAACGGCCAGCTTGTCCAGTTGAACGTCGGACAAGTTTTGGGGCACAACAATTTCAACTTCGGCCAGCAAATCGCCATGCGGCAACTTCTCGGGACGAATCCCCATCTCCTTAAGCCGCAAGACGCGTCCGCTGCTCGACCCGGCCGGAACTTTCAAAGTGATCGTCCCATGCGGAGTTGGCAAATCGACTTGCGTTCCCTGAACCGCTTCGGCGATCGTAATCGGAATCTTGACCAACAAATTGTTTCCGGTCCTTCGGTAAACCGGATGTGGAGCGACATTGACTGCAACCAGCAAATCGCCTCGGCGGCCGTCGGGACCCATTCGCCCCTGCCCTCTCAGCCGAATCTTTTTTCCCGATTCAATCCCGACCGGAATCCGGACCGACAGTGACATTGGTTTTCCTGGTCCAGATTGAACGGTGACATGATATTCGCCACCGGAAACTGCAGTTGCAAACGGAACCGTAATCTGTTGCTCTACGTCGAGGTTGGGTATTTGCGGCGGCGCGGCTTGAGGAGGAACCGGCTGGCTCCGACGAGCCCGCCCCCCCCCCATTCCAAACGAACGCAACAAATCATCCAGCCCGCCGCCGCCTGGCATCGCACCGCCGCCTCCCTGGCCACCGAACATCTGGCTGAAGTCTACTTCCATACCGCCAGCACCACCAAACGGATTGCCCGCTGTGGCACCTCGCATCTGTTCGAAATTCGGACCGAAGCGATCGTACTGTTTGCGTTTCTCTTCGTCTCCCAGTACGTCGTAGGCCTGTTGAATCGTCTGGAATTTTTTCTTGGCCTGCTTCGAATCCTGGTGCAGGTCCGGATGGTATTTCCGCGCCAGCTTGCGATAGGACTTTTGGATTTCATCCTGAGTCGCACTGCGGGGGACTTCCAGGACTGCGTAATAGTCGTCGGCCATGAATATCGAAAATGGCCTGGTGGCCTGGTTGTTGGAAGAAACTCAAATCTCGATCGATGTCTTGATCACCGATTTTACGAGCCAGGCCCTTTCCGGTCCAAGGGCCTCTGGCGTTCTTTATCGTCGCTTGCATCTTCGGCTGGGCGATCGTCATGGTGCAGAAGTCCGTTGCTTTTTCGCATCAGTGATTCGAATCGTAACCAGCACTGCGTTTCCAAAATGCATCGGGAATTCCGAATAACCGGAACTGGATTGCAAAAACCCCGCGTTTTGGGCCCTTTCTCATTGCTTCCCAGCGCTGGCCCGCCAACTGCGACAAGGCCTACTCACCACAAGACAGCCTTATCCAAGAAGGGACACGACACCATGACCACCAGCCGCACCACAAAAGGCATCGCAAAACGGCCTGCCGCCAAAAAACAACTTTGGGAAGACAAAGATCTGATTCATGATGACGGACTGGAAAAGGACGACGAGGTTGCGACGACTGAAGACGATGACGACTCGGACGAAAAGCCGGCATCCCGCCGCGATGACGTAGGGGACGCTCCAATCGACGATCCCGTCCGAATGTATCTGATGCAGATGGGCCGCATTCCGTTGTTGACCCGACACGAAGAACTCTCGTCAGCCAAAACGATTGACGAAACCCGCGTGCGATTTCGCACAACAATGTTGGCCAACGATTACATGTTGCGAGGTGCGTTTGAACTGTTGAAGCGGGTTGCTGCCGGCACGTTGCGGCTGGACCGGACGATCGAAGTCAGCGTGACGAACAAGGCCGAAAAGAAACGCATCCTGTTGCGTCTGGTTCCGAATCTGGCCACGCTGGAAAAACTGCTGCGACAGAACCGCAGTGATTTTCTGGTTGCCATCAATCGTCGAAATCCTGTTCGCACCCGCCGCAATGCATGGCGAAAAATGGTCGTCCGCCGCAACCGCTGTGTTCGATTGGTCGAGGAAATGAATCTTCGCCAGGCACGGCTGATGCCGCTGTTCGAGCGACTGGTCGATATCAACCGACAAATGCAAAACCTGCATTCCTTGTTGAAGGAAAACACCGACGGCTTTTTGCCAGGTGGACAAAACCCGGAAGCCGTTCGGGCCGAGCTGAATCACCTGATGCGTCAAACCCAGGAGAGCCCGGCAACGCTCGTTCGAAAAATACGTCAGACCCGCAACTTCCACGAAATCCATGATGCGGCCAAACGCGTATTGTCTGCCGGCAACCTGCGACTGGTTGTTTCGATCGCCAAGAAGTACCGCAATCGCGGGCTGAGCTTTCTGGACCTGATCCAGGAAGGGAACACCGGACTGATGCGGGCTGTCGACAAATTCGAACATCGCCGCGGTTACAAATTCTCGACCTATGCAACGTGGTGGATTCGTCAGGCGATCACCCGGGCGATCGCCGACCAAAGCCGAACGATCCGCGTGCCGGTTCACATGATCGACACGATGACCAAGGTCCGCAACGTGGTCCGGGAACTGGTCCAGGAACTGGGTCGCGAGCCGAGCCCTGAGGAAACTGCCGAGCGGGCGAAACTGTCGCTGGACGACACTCGCGTGATCATGAAAATGTCCCGCCAGCCGTTGTCCCTTGACCAGCCGATTGGCGACATGGAAGAAAGCTATTTTGGCGACTTCCTGGAAGACCATCGCGAAGAAGACCCGCTATACGAAAGCAACCAGGCGGCACTGAAAGAGCGAATCGAGTTGGCGATGGAGCACCTGAACTATCGCGAACGGGAAATCCTGAAACTGCGATACGGTCTGGCTGACGGCTACTCGTACACGCTGGAAGAAGTCGGACGGATCTTTTCGGTTACCCGCGAACGCGTTCGCCAGATCGAATCGAAGGCCGTTCGCAAACTGCAACAGCCTTACCGCAGCCAATCCCTGATCGGCTTCCTCGACGGCCCGGAGCCGCAAGTTGAAAACGCCCAGGTCGAAAA